>NZ_JBFBJT010000044.1:0-50539 GCF_040686175.1 Streptomyces sp. NPDC086077
CTCTGCCGTTCGGCGTGCAGGGCGGTCAGCTCTGCGTTCAGCCGCATCTCTGCGGCCGATCCGGTGGTGTCCATCTGCTGTTCCGCGCGGCCGGTGCTGCGGCCCTTGGCGGCGCGGTAGGAGCCGCCCGCCAGGGCGCGGGCCATGGCCCGTCGCTCGCTGCCGTTCAGCGGCCACCACTCGCCCCGGCGGACCGCTTCGAGCTTCTTCGTGGTCGCCTGGATCTCGCGGTCCAGGCGGCGTATGTCGGAGTTGCCCACGTCAGGGGCTCCCTTCGGACCCGTTCGGGTCGGGATAGGCGCAGGGCACGCAGATGCCGAGCGAGACGGGGATGACGTATCCGGCATCACGCCGGCAGGACGGGCACACGCGGCGGGCGGCATTGGCCTTCGCCAGCGCCGCCCGGCGGGCCGGGGTCATCGGCCGGACCGGTTGGGCCAGGTCGACGCGGTAGAGGTAGGCGACGAGCGGGCCCCGCCGTCGGCGCGGCCGTTCGAGCTGCGCGGCCACGCCCTGACCGCCGGGCCGGAGCCCGGCGGCACGGAGTTGACGGCGGGTGGCGTAGCCGTCCGGGGCGAGCCGCCACCGATAGACCGGCAGGGCAGCCATCACACGGCCTGAAGGCCGCGCTCGCCGCGCAGGGTGTCGCGCAGGGTCCGGGCGTTCGCCGGGGAGGTGCGAACCTCACGGCGGATGCCCTCGGCGGTCAGCTTGGCGTCCGGCCAATCGGCCGTGGCCTTACGTGCCTCGTCCAGCAGCTCATCCGCCGTGCGCTTCGGGCGCGGGGTGCGGGCGACCTCGGGCACACGGCCCGTCGCACGGCGCGGGCGGGTCGACTCGGCAGCCACCGCGCGCGACTCGATCGGCGCCGCGGTTGATTGCTCGATCGCCTGAACGGGCTTGGCCGGGACGGTCGACTTCAGGAACCCGACAGCCACCGGCCGGGGCAGCACCGGCGCGTTCGGCGTGATCGGCGCCGGGGTCGATACCGTGAGGTCAGAACTAGACCGATTCCTTACGGTCTCGGTCGATTCCTCCGCATTCGCGGTCAGGGTAGTGATCGGGGTGGGGCGGTGGTGCAGCACCTTCGCCACGAGGTCGGAGCCGAAGTAGATCGACCCGACCGGAAGCGACGTGGCGAGCAGTACAAGGGCCCAGTTCGCGGGGTCCCAGTCGGCCAGTCGACCCCAGTCGACGGAGCGGCCGTGCAGCTCCGGGACCAGGCCGTGCACGTAGTTCAGCACGAGTGAGGCGATCGTGTAGCCGGCCAGCACCCGCAGCGCGAACGTGCGGTCCCGCCCGGCGAGCACGAGCGTCGCGATCAGGGCCAGGGCCATCAGGCCGTCGACGACGAACGGGTAGAGCATCGCGGCCGTGTCGTCCGCGCCGATGGCGCCCGCGATGTCGCGCAGCGCGTTCCAGGACACCCGGAAGGCCATCGCGACCACGACGACCAGCGCGAGCACGAGGGCCGTGCGGCCCTTGCGGTGCAGGTTCATGCGGCACCGCCCGTCTGCCCGGACAGGCCGTTGACGTGGTCGCGGTGCGCGGCGAGCACGCGTCGGCGGGCCCGACGAATGCGCCGCTCGTCCAGCTCGGTCGGCGTGCGGTCAATCACGATGATCTGCGCGTCCAGCAACTCCACCTCAGCGGAGATGAGCGGGAGCTCCCGCTCGATGGCGTCCAGCTCCGCATCCGTGGGTTCCATCCACGGCTCGAACGCGGTAACAGCGTCCTGAACAGTCACGATGTGGTCCATGGGTCGTGGTCTCCCTCGCAGGTGAAACGGCCCGAACAGCGGCCCCGGGTCTAGCCACCCGGGGCCGCGCGCCGTTGGAGTCGGCTCCCGGCTCCCCTCAGCGCTGCTCGTGCGAGACGAGCAGCGGAGGCAACCGGCCCGCAGCAGACGAGCTGCGGAGAGGTCGATGCGCGACGTAGCCGCGCGGTCCGTCTTTTCGACTCGGGGAGACGGGGCCCACCTATGCAGTTCTCAAGGAACAACTAGCTCAGGGCCCCAACTGCACGAGCTATCCCGAGCCGACAGGCGCGACCAAGCAGCCCTACGGCAGCGCAGGATGGCCGGACGCTGTAGCCATTGTCCGTACAATGGCTACAGACAGGATGTTGGCAGAGCAGAGGCCAGGCCGCAAGGGCATTGGCAGCATTGACTAGACAATGGGGTCGGTGAGCGGCTTCCATGGGAGGCATGGCAGTGACTCGTCTCGGGCGAAACCCGATGTACCAGCAGATTGCGGACACCCTGCGGGAGCAGATCACGTCCGGGGAACTCGAACCAGACGCGAAGCTTCCGACGGAAGCGGAGTTGCGCGATCAGTACGGTGTGTCGCGGGAAACCGTGCGCAAGTCGCTGGCCCAGCTTGTGAACGAGGGGCTCATCGTCTCGGCGCGTCCACAGGGCCACTTCGTCCGGCGCCGCCGGCCGATGGTGTTCCGTCCCCAAGCGGAGTTCCGGAAGCGGCCGTACTCGCCGGAGATGGACGCCTTCATGACCGAGTACTCAGCAGAGGGGCGCGAGCCGCGACAGGAGATCGAGGTTGCCATCGTGGAGCCCCCGGAAGACGTAGCCAAGCGACTCCACTTGGAGCCGGGCGAACTGGTCGCGGTGCGTAAGCGTGTGCGCTACCTCGATGGCGAGCCGTTCAACATCAACGACAGTTACTTCCCTCTCGCCCTCGTGCGGGATTCCGAGATCATGCGCCCCGAGGACATCTCCCGTGGCGCGAACGAGGTCCTAGCCGAACTCGGCTATCGGCAGGTGCGAGCGCTGGATGAGCTGTACATCCGGATGCCAACTCCCGAGCAGGCGCATCGGCTTGACCTGGGCCCCGGGACCCCCGTCGGGGTTCACGTGGTAACTGGCTATACGGTCGAGGGGAAGCCTGTGCGAGTCGCAGTTTCAGTGCTCCCCGGCGATCGCCACGTCATCTCTTACGAACGACAGCGCGAAGCGCCGAACGAGGACACGTGAAAGACCTGATCATCCGCCCCGGGCACCCTGATGAGTTGGGCGTCGTGGAAGCGCTGCTGCGTGATGCATCGGCATGGCTTGCCTCACGCAGCATCGATCAATGGCAGTATCCGCCGCACAGTGACCGCATTGCGGCAGCCTTGGAGCGGGGTGTGTGCTTCCTCGCGTTCGAGGACGGTGAGCCGATCGCGACCATCCAGGTGGACGACTTCGCGGACCCCGAATTCTGGACTCCGGACGACGAGCCGGACACGGCCCTCTATGTCCACCGCATGGCGGTGAGACGCCACACGGCCGGGGTCGGTATCGGCGGCATGCTGCTGGACTGGGCATCGGAGCGGGCCAGACTGCAAGGCAAACGGTGGCTGCGGCTCGACGCATGGAAGGACAACCAGGGCTTGCACCGCTACTACAAGGGTGCAGGCTTCACGGCCCTCCGCATCGTGGATCTCCCGCATCGCAGGTCAGGAGCACTCTTCCAGCGTCCAACGGGGTACGGCACTGACGGCGATTCTTGACGGCAACGTGGGTGCACATTGCCGTACGTCCAGAACCGCTTGAACACGCTGTGGGCCGCCATGAGGCGTCTCGCGGCTGGTTGAATCCTCCACCGGAAGATCTCCTAAAGCGGGTGTCGCAGGTTCGAATCCTGCCGGGGGCACAACGCGTTACTGCCCTGACCTGGGGTTTCTCCCCCAGGGAGGCGCTTCAGTCGGCCTCGGACTCCTCGTCCGGGGCCGCTTGCGTGAGCGGTGCGTGAGCGGATGGGGGTCAGGCTCCGATATCTCTCCTGACGGACCAGCACCATCCGGCACGGACTCCACCTCCGCGTCATCGGCCTCGTCGGGCTCCCCAGGCTCCTCGGGCTCCGCTTCGGGAGCGGTGTTCTCCGAGGTGGCGCGGGCACGCGGTACGAGCCGAGCTGCGGCCTCTGCGATCGCCAAGTCCGCCTCCGGGAGGAGGCTCGTGTACGTGTCTGCCGTGATGGTGATCGAGGAGTGTCCGAGCATCTCCTGGATGTCGTTCAGGTCGGCCCCGGCCGCGTGGGCGAGGGTCGCGGCGCCATGGCGGAGGTCGTGGAGCCGGACAGGTGGGAGGCCGATCTCCTCGTACAGCTCGATGAACTGCCGTGTGACATTGGCGGGGTGGAGCATCTCGTCTCCTGGGTGAAGACGCGGCCGATCTCCACCTAGGCGTTCTCCCACTCCTTACGGTCCTTGTCCTGCTGGGCGCGGTGCCGCTTGATGGCCTGGACCGTGTCGGAGTCCAGCGTGATGGTGCGAGCGCCGGCATCGGTCTTGGGGTCGTCTTCGTACACCTCCCAGCCTTCTACGACGAGTTGCTCGGCGACGGTGATGAGACCGGCGTCCAGGTTGGTGTCGGTCCACTTTCCGCCTGCACGCCTCGCCACGCCGCAGTCCGCGGAACGCGATCAGGTGGAACAGCGCGTACAGGCGGTCCTCCGTCGGCTGCCGTATCCGTCCAGTCGCCGGAATCGCCGGCTGATGCTGCAGCGGGCAGGTTGCGCGGTGGCCGTCCGCCCGGTGCCCCGCTCCAGGTACCCGTGGAGATCGGCCGGGCTGCTGCCGCTGAGCAGGGCAAGCTCACCCGGGCCGTCGCCCGGACGGCAGTCGACGACAAGGGGCTGACGGTCGGCAGTAAGAGGCTGACCGAGGTGATGGACATACTCCGGGCCGAACTCGAAGCCGCAGCCGAGACCCATCGGGCCGGCGGCTGACCGGAACCACTGCCGGGTGACCGGAATCCTTCCGGTCACCCGGCCCGCTGTACCGCCCCCAAGAAACGCCTGATCGTCCACACCTGCGGATGAGGCGGCAGCCGTTGAGGACGGGCACCTCTGCGGAAGCGGTGTTCTGCCGGTCCCACCGACAGATCAGGTGGCCTGAAGCAAGTCACTGACGACTGGTCGGCGGGACATCCTGCCATGACCTCGGTAGCCAGGACCTAGCCAGCCGCCCCTCCGATCCCCTGGTGATGAGTCCACCGCGCCGCCTCCTCACTTGTCGTGGGCTCGCTGGTCGGATGCCGGCCGACGGGAGGGAGCGTGAGCGAGATCAGCGTGCCGGAAGGATGGCAGACAGTACGCTGAATCCAGCGGGATCGGGCCCGCAGCACAGTGTCCGGGAGGTGCTTCATGACGGCCGAGATGGTGGCCCCGGCGTGGATGCATGAGCAGATCACGGCGGAGGAGTACGAGTCCTGGTCCGAGGAGCAGTGCGCCGGCATCGAGATCGTGGACGGGATGGTCGTGGTGAGTCCGAGTGCGTCCAAGCGGCACAACCGGCTCGCTCGGATTCTGGCGAACGCCCTGGATGCCGCCGCGGGCCCGGAGTGGAACGCCGACACTGACTTCGACGTCCGGCTTCAGGACGTCCCGCTCACCAATCGCCGCCCCGACGTCGTCGTGTACCAGGCAGCCACCATCGACATCACCCCCACCCGCCCCGAGCACGTGCTGCTGGTCGCGGAGGTGGTGTCGCCGGGTTCGGAGACCACCGACCGGATCGTGAAGGTCGACCAGTACGCCAAGGCAGGCATCGGCTTCTACTGGCGGATCGAGCAGGCCGCGACAGGCGTTCCTCTCGTGTACACCTACGTGCTCGACCCCGCGACGAAGACCTACCGGGACGGAGACGTGTTCACCGGCGTCCTCAAGGTAGCGGCCCCCTTCCCGGTGGAGATCGACCTCGGCCAGATCTGACCCACGCGCTGCTCACCGTCGACAGCGCGTGAGCGATGCGTGAGCGGACGGTCTGATACAGGGCGGCATGAGCCGGATCAAGTGGCTCGCCGCGTGTTTCTGACCAGGGGGAACAGCATCGCGCGGCAGCGCCATGCACCACCCGGCAAGGAAGCGATCCCACTCCTAAAGCGGGTGTCGCAGGTTCGAATCCTGCCGGGGGCACCAGCCAAGAGGCCCCGGACCGATCATGGTCCGGGGCCGTTGGCATCCAGCTTTGACATCAACGAGCACGGTCACTGACGACCGGGACGCTTCCTGAGCAGCCAGTCCGTGTGGCTCATCGCCTCGCGCTGGGTGACCTGGACGACGTGCGTGTAGACGGCCATGGTGATGCTGATCTGGGAGTGCCCGAGGATCTCCATCACGACGCGCGGCGCCACTGCGGCCGCCGTGAGGAGGGTGGCCGTGCCGTGGCGGGCGTCGTGCAGCCGGATGACGCGGAGGCCGGCGGACTCGGCGACGCGGGTGAAGGAGCGGTAGACGTTCCGCGGCTCGACCTGACGCCCCGTGCGCGTGGTGAAGACGTAGGCGGACTCCTCCCACTGCTCCCCCGCCTTGGCACGAGCAGCTGCCTGGCGCATCCGGTGCCAGCGCAGGGGCGCGATGCAGAGGGCGGGCAGCGGGACGGCCCGACGACGACGGCTCTTGGGATCGTCTTCGTAGAGGACGCCCCCACGGCGCTGCGTGTGCTTGCGGACGTAGAGAACGCGACTGTCAAGGTCGAGGTCCGACCACCGGAGACCGACAATCTCACCTCGGCGGAGGCCCATGGCGATGGCGAGCACGAAAGCCGCGGGGAGTGCTGGGCAGCGGCATACCCCTGGCACACACCCGACTCGATCAACCTCGCACTTCCCCAGTCAACGAGCCTCCGCCTCGCCCTGCGATGGATCCGCGACCGGACGAGCCATGTGGTTGACCAGCTCGACACGGCGTACGCGCAGCCAGGCCGCTGCTGGCTGACGGACGAGGCGGAACACGAACGCGCCCTCGCCCACCTGACGTCAGGCCTATATCACAGCCTATGACCTGCAACTCTGGGTGTCTGTAGTCGAGTTCGGTGCCCCCGGACCCCCGTCCCAGCCACTGTTCCCGATGACTGTAGAAGCGTCAGGCCGTGCCAGTTGCGTGCGAGATCCTGCGGGAAGCCACGGGGAACCCCGGTGAACCAGCCGACGGCCCCTCAGGCGCGAGTGTCGCTCCGCCCGCAGGTCAGCCCGGCGACAAGTTGAATCGCGTCAGCTTCCCAAGCTGAGGTCTCACCTCTGTCGTGGCCCATCAGTCCAGCCAGACGAGCATCGCATCGTCCGTCCTGGCAGCAGCCTCAAAGAACTCTGTAAGCCGTCGTACCAGGGTCGCCCCCAGTCCAGCGCATCAGGCTCACCCCATCCGAGCGGATACACCTCGGCGCTGGTCAGTTCAGCAGGATCCACGCCACTGATGAGCTGGTCTTAGCTGGCAGACCGCAGAGCTTCCGCCGCGAGCCGGACCCGCTCCGGCCGCAGGTACCTCGGAGGCCCGTACCCCCAATCCTCATCCTCGGCGAACGGCTCCTCACCGTGGATCACGTTTGCGGGAAAATCGGCGCGCGCCAGCAGGAAACGGAGCAGGTCCCATGTCTTGTACGTGCTGAAGTGGCGCGCTTCGGCCGGCGCAGGCTCCGTCTCCTCTTCTGCGTCCTGGACCTCTTCGACGAAGCCCAAAGCCCCATCAGGATCTTGGATCGCTCGCTCCAGCTCAGCAGCCGTGACACGGAGATACTCACCGATCATGCTCATGGCCGGAGACTAGGCGAGGCCACTGACAGCGGCCGTCGGACGGGTGGTCTCAGTTTCCGTCTCCTTCAGCCCCATGCAAGGCCATTCAGGCGAGACCCTCAACCGTCCCGTGTCGACAGCCAGCCGCCCACGAGCCCAGGTGAACGCCCCCGCACACAGCCCACCACCCCACCAACACGGTTAAGTCGTGTTGGCGTGAGAGCAGAGCGGGTACTGCGCCCGGTCGGCAATACGTGATCAGCTTGGGGTGTGGAGACCATCATCGCCAGTGCTATAGCCGTTCTGGGGACCCTGCTCGGCTCGGGGCTCACCCTGGCGTTTCAGCAGCGCACCACCGACAAGGGGCATGAGTTCACCCGCCATGAGAGGCTCCGGCAGGAGCGACTCGATGCTTACTCCGCCTACGCAGGCGCACTCATCAACTACCGCCGCTGCCTGGTACATCTCTGGTTCTGCGAACACGAACAACCACCGCACGACGACCCCAGCGTGGTGCGAGTCCGCGCATACGACCTGCGTTCCAACGCCCAAGAAGCGCTCTTCCGGGTGCAGATGCTCACCGATGACGACGCCTTGAGCGAGGCGGCAGAAACGGCACTTGCGGACGTCACAGCCCTGCCCAAGACGGACAGCAGGACCGAACTGGACCAGCGCAGGGTGAAGACCCGCGATGACATCAGTCGACTGGTTAGAGCGTCCAAGCGCCATCTCTGATGCACCTGCCAACGCGTCTGCAAGGGTCAGTCCGCCAGAGCCGTGCGCCGCACCACAAGCGCACCAGATGAGGCGGGGAACAGCGGGGAATCACGGTGAAAGCGGTCCAGCCTGAGGAGGCGGCACGGGGTATTCCCCCAGGTCATTGCCCGGACAGGCGCCAAATGCTCGCAGCTTCCCAAGCTGAGAGCGCGAGTACGACCCTCGTCACCCGCTTCAAGGGGGCCTAGGTCATCGAGCCGGGCCTTTTTGCTGTGCTCAGGCCGCGCCGGCACCGAACTGGTACCTGGGTCTCGTTCGTTCCCTGACCATGGCTCGTCGTCAGCGGCAGTAGGGGCAGCGACCTCGTTCGTCAAGGCTCTCTGGGTGCGTGTGTCCGCAACCGGCACAGTCGAGGGATCTTCGCGGTAAGGCTCCGGTGCGCCGTAGACGGGAGCCCCTCCTGCTGGGGTGCGGACTGGGTCGTCGTCTTCGCTGTAGTAGTAGTTTGGGGTGTCTGTCAAAGATCGTCAGAAATCAGGGGAATTCCCCTGCGATCGGTGTGCCAAGCGGGTTTCGCACAGCGGAGTCCACCCCGTACGAAGCGGGCCGGAACAGAGGGTGCTCCGGCCATCGGCACGGGCCGGCTGTGTCCGCTTGCTCTGGTCGACGACACACCCCCATAGCGCGGCTGAGGCCGGTGGGGGTACAGCGGTGCCTACGCGTACGTGGTTCGGTCGACGCACCCGCCGTAGTGGCTGGTCGTCCTCGGCTTAGATTCGTGCCACTGCCCTGCCAGACGCATGGGTCAGTCACGGTGGACGGTGGCGTCTCGCGGCATCGGCAGCCTGGCCAGGTATCGAAGCCCAGCTCAGCAACGCGATCCGCCAGCCTCTCTCCTGAAGCGGGTGTCGCAGGCTCGAAGCCCGCCGGGGGCACCAGCCAAGAGGCCCCGGACCGATCATGGTCCGGGGCCTTTGACGGCTGCCGCCGACCGGAGCGCGGAGAGGCTCAGGGGCGACGGCTCGTGCCTCGCCGGCTCGCGGGATTCTCAGTCGAGACAGAACTCGTTGCCCTCGATGTCCTGCATCACGATGCACGACTCGTTGTGTTCATCGGCAAGCAGCACTCGCACGCGTGTCGCGCCGAGCGCGACGAGTCGTGCGCACTCGGCCTCGAGCGTGGCCAGGCGCTCTTCACCCACGAGCCCGGTGCCGACCCGCACGTCGAGATGCACCCGATTCTTGACGACCTTGCCCTCGGGGACGCGCTGGAAATACAGCCGCGGGCCCACGCCCGAGGGGTCCCCGCAGGCGAACGCCGCACCCTGCCGCTCCGGCGGCAGCGAGCGATCGAAGTCGTCCCACGTGGCAAACCCCTCCGGTGGCGGCGGCACGACGTACCCCAACACCTCGCACCAGAAGCGGGCGACACGCTCAGGTTCCGCGCAGTCGAAGGTGACCTGGAACTGTTTGATCGATGACATCGGCGCACCATAACAGGGGGTCACGAGGACAATGCGGCCCGCTCGGATTCGGTCGGCAATACGCAGAACTCGCATCCCTCCGGTCGGCGGGAACGACCCAGCCCCAGTCGTCGGGCTTGCGGCGATCGGCGACCAGGCAGGCGCCCAGCTTCAGCACCCCCTCAAAGCCGGGCCGCCTGGCGGCATCATCTCGGTCTTGTCGTCACCCGGTTCGCTCTCGGGATCCGGCGGGTGTCCGGTCACCTCCCTCCAGAACCGCGCCAGTTGGGCGGCGTTCGCACAGTCGATCGCCACGTTCGTCACCGTTGAGGCCATGCGCGCGCATGGTGGCCGGCCTGCCATGACTACAGCACCAGTTCGGATTGCGGATCAGGTTGTCGCGCCGGCGGGGTCTTCGGTTCCCGCGGGGCGGCGGTTTTCACGTAGCCGTGGATCACCGAGGCCATCGCCAGCAGGAGAAGTGGTGCGGAGACCCACGGGTACCTGGCCATCTCCAACGGCAGGAAGCGGTAGGACACCAGGAGCGCGGCGAAGACGGCTGTGCCGTGGGCGACCAGTCGGGTCGCCGATCGGTCCCAGCCGCGGTCGAGGGCGCGCAGAGCCGCCTCGATCGTGAGCGTGAAGACCACGCCGGCGATGAGATCCACGCCGTAGTGGTAGCCGAATCCCAGCGTCGCGGCGAGGGTGGCGATCAGCCAAAACGTTCCAGCAAAACGTAGGAGCCGCGGGCCCCGCCGGGAATGGATGAAGATCGCGGTGGCCCACGCCGTGTGCAGGCTGGGCATGCAGTTCCGCGGGGTGATCTCGTCGAACGGCATGTGCTGAGGGGTGTCGAGCGGCGGGGGCGTATGTGGCCACAGGTCGGCCACCGCCCATCGCGCACTGGACGGCGTGTCCGCCCACAGGCTCACCGATGCCCAGTGCTCGGCGCCGGTGCCGTAGGCGAAGATCGGTCCGACCACCGGGAAGATCATGTAGATGGCGGGGCCGAGGAGGCCTATCACCAGGAAGGTGCGCACCAGGTGGTGGCCCGGGAAGCGGCGCTCGACCGCCACGTTGCGCAGTTGGTACAGGGCGACGACGACGGCGGCCACCGCGAGTTGGCCGTAGACGATGTCGAGGAAGTTGAAGCCGATGGGGCCGGTGGCCGTCAGGAGGCGGCCCGCCAGCCACGACGGGTTACCGAGCGCGTGATCGGCGGTCGCCAGGTACTGGTCGAGCACTTCCGGACGGCTCTTGGAGGTGATGAGCAGCCAGATGTCGCCGGTCTTGCGGCCCGCCACCAGCAGCAGGGCCAGCCCGACGCCCTTCAGCAGCAGGACGCGTTCCCGGCCGGTACGACGGGTGAGAGCGATGACCGCGCAGCCCAGAATCACCCACAACGCGCCGTTGCCGAAGGGGTGGCCGTCGGTGATCTCGGCGCCGACGGCCCACCGGACCACCAAGAAGGCGAGGTCGATACCGATCGCGGCGCCTGTCGCGACGAGTCGTTGCCGCCAGGTCAGCACCACCATCATCAATGCCATGCCCGCGTACAACAAGAACCCGGATTTGGGGGCGAATATCACCTCTCGCACCTGGTTGGTGATCGGGCCGGGCAGGCCGTAGCGGCGTGCGGCGATCTCCAGCGCGATGAGGAATCCGATGGCCACGACACCCGCCACGGCCCAGAGTCTCGCCCGTGGGTGACGCCATATGGAGAAAGAGATTCTGCGACTTATTCGCGAGAAATCACGTGATGGTGCGTATCGCAATTTTTGGGCCGATTTTCTAGATATCAAGTGCACGTCAAGGTGGTTCCGATCGCCACCTTAAGGTCGGGCTCCCTCCTCCCTCACAGCGGGCGGCCCGTCCGACGTGGGAAGACGGCAGAATCACGGTCCGGGTTCCGGCCGACGGATCAGTACGCCCGGGACCGGTCCCGCGGCTTGAGCGGGGGGCTACCGGGAGTCGCGCTGGTTGTTCGCGGGCAGCCAGGTCCGCAGGGTGGTGAGCAGGTCGTCCTGGTCGACGGGCTTGGTGAGGTAGGCGGAGGCGCCGGCCTCGTGGGCCCGGGCACGGTCCTCCGCCATCGCTCGTGCCGTCAGCACGATGACAGGCAGACGGGACAGTCCCGGCGTGGCCCGGATCGCGGCGGTCGCCTCGTAGCCGTCCATCTCCGGCATCATGATGTCCATCAGAACGCCCGCTATGTCGCGATCCTCCTCCAGCACCTCGATGCCCTCGCGGCCGTTCTCCGCGTAGCGCACCGTCAGGCCGTGCCCTTCCAGGATCTGGGTGAGGGCGAACACGTTGCGGAGGTCGTCGTCGACGACCAGCACCTTCTCGCCGTGGAACCGGACCTCGACCGTTCGCGATGCGGGCGCACCACGCCGCTCACGGGGCTGAAACGGCTGTATGGGTACCGGTCTCGACAACGGCAGGTACAGACTGAACGCCGAGCCACGTCCCTGCTCGCTCTCCACGCCGATCTCGCCTCCGAGCAGACGGCCGATGTCCCGTGAGATGGACAGCCCGAGGCCCGTTCCGCCGTATTTGCGGCTGGTGGTGCCGTCTGCCTGCTTGAAGGCGTCGAAGATCACTCCGAGTTTGGCGGCCGGGATGCCGATACCGGTGTCGGTGATCCGGAACTCGATGACGGGTGCGTCGAGGTGGGCCAGGGAACCGGACCGCGTCATCTGTTCGCGCAGGCCGACGGGTACTGCCGTCGCGTGACGAGCGACCACTTCGACCGATCCCGTGTCGGTGAACTTGACGGCGTTGGACAGGAGATTGCGCAGCACCTGGACAAGCCGTTGCTCGTCGGTGAAGAGCGTCTCCGGCAGTTCGGAGGAGACCCGTACCAGGAATTGGAGGTTCTTCTCGTCGGTCATCGGCTGGAAGGCCTGTTCCAGGTATGCGAGGACGTCGCGCGGCGAGACGTCCGTGGGATGGATCTCCATCCTGCCCGCCTCGACCTTCGCCAGGTCCAGGATGTCGTTGATCAGCTGGAGCAGGTCGGAGCCCGCCGAGTGGATGACCGCGGCGAACTCGACCTGCTTGGGCGAGAGGTTGCTGTCGGGATTGTCAGCGAGCAGCTTGGCCAGGATCAGCAGCGAGTTCAGCGGTGTCCGCAGTTCGTGCGACATGTTGGCCAGGAACTCGTTCTTGTAGCGCGTGGAGACCGCCAACTGCTCGGCGCGCTCCTCCAGGCTCTGCCTGGCCTCCTCGATCTCGCTGTTCTTGACCTCCAGGTCCCGGTTCTGCCGGGCCAGCAGCGCGGCCTGGTCCTCCAGTTCCCGGGTACGGAGCCGCAATTGCTCCGTCAGTTCCTGCGACTGGGTCAGCAGCTGCCTCGTCTGCTGCTGTTGCCGCAGCAGCACTTCGCTGCTGTGCTCGATGAAGGCCGCCACGTCCGGGGGGATGTCGCTCTTGCGTTCGCCCAGCCACCGCTGGGCCTCGGCCACTCGGGTCGCCGACAGCAGGTCGCCCTCCCGGGCCCGCTCCTCCATGACGCTCAGCCACTGCTGGAAGGCCGCGTCCTCCTGGACCCAGCCGGACAGTCTGTCCCACTCCCGGATCAGGGCCTCGTGAGCGATCTCGGCCGTGTCGGGACCGGCGGTTCCCAGGACGACGATTCGGTGCTCGGGTTCGGCGAGCAGCCGGGCGACGTGCCAGTCGTCCCCGAGGTGGGCACGATGTGCCGTGACACGCACGGCGTTGGCGCTTCCACCCCGTGCCCGCACCATGGCCAGCAGAACGCGACGGATGCGGTGCTCCTCCAAGCGCATGTGCTCGCCGAGCCAGTGGTACACCTTTTCCGCGTGCTGGTTGAGCGCTCCCGACACGCCGCCCAAGCCGTGGTAGCTGTCGAAGCTGATCTGCCGTTCCTGTTGCAACGGCCACAGTTCGGTCAGCGTGAACTCCAGCAGCGGCAGGCTGCCCACCGCTTTGCTCGCCTCGCCGGCGATCCGCTCGGGCAGGCCCGGGCTGAAGCTGACACCGCAGAGTCGGGCGGGCTCGACGATGACCCTCGTCAGTGCCGCCTCGTCCAACGGCGACACGTTCAGCTGCCGGTCCTGTATGCGGCCTCCGACATCGGGCAGCTCCAGCAGGTCCGGCAGGAAGTCCGCGCGCAGCGTGCAGACGAGGCGCACCCGTGGGTCCAGGGTGGTTTCCGCGGGCGGAAGCAGGCTGTGCAGGAAGGGGAGGGGATCGGCCCCAGCCCTGCTTCCGAAGGTCTCCTCGAACTGATCTCCGACCAGGGCGAGTGGCTGTCCCGTGAGCACCGCGATCCTGGAAGCCACCGGCCAGAAGCCCTCCAGCCGCAGTGCTTCGGCCCGGCGCTCCAGCTCTTCGAGCGAGTGCTGCGCGCCCGGACGCTCGACTTCGAGCAGCGCCCGGGCCACCGCTTCGAAGGGAGCCGTCCCCGGGCGGAAGGTGGCCACCCGCCAGCCCTCGTTCTCCAGCTCGGGCCGCAGCCCGGCCGCCACAAGGGAGGACTTGCCCACTCCTGAAGGGCCCGTGACCATGACCAGCGGCTTGGCCTTCACCATGTTCCGCAACCGTTCGACCTCGGCCTCGCGCCCGACAAAGACCCCGCTCTTCCCGTCCTGGGCGGTGAAGGACTCCAGCCCACGATAGGGGCAGGGAGGGAGCAGGGTCCGGCCCAGCAGGTCGGGCCAGGCGGCCGCCACTTCTGACAAGGGGATGGCGTAGGCGTCCTGCGCGGCACCGTCCTTGCCGGCGATCGCGAGCATCCCCACGACCGAGTCGCCCCAGCGGTCCGTCGTGACGACCGGGGCTCCGCTGTAGCCGGGTTGCGCGCGCAGGGCGGACTCGGTGCGCGCGTCCAGCTGGATGAGCCCGCCGCCCACGGCCCCCCGTAGGACGCAGGTGCTCCAGGCGCCGTTGGCCTTCCTCGGTGGCGTGCCCGCGAAGCCGAACACCGCGACCGACGTATCGCTGACCAGGCCGCCCGTCGCGTCCACCAGACGGGCCGCCCCGGCCTTCGCCGGGAGTGTGTCACCGGCCACGACCAGCCCGGCCACATCGCGCCCGGTGCCGTTGAGCCCCGGCGGCGGGTCCCAGGCCACCACCCGGCACGCGCGCAGCGGCGCACCCTCGCCGTCGCCCAGCAGGACGAACTCGACCTGGACCCGCGCGTCGTCGGGTGGCCGTTCCTGGCAGCGTTTGTCCGCGCCGAGCGCCGCATTGACGACATGGGCGCAGGTGACGATGTGCCGTCCACCGACGACGAATCCGACTCCGACGGGAGTGTCCGAGGCCCGGGACCGGATCTTGACGATGAATCCTTCCCGCTGCACCTGCATGGCCGTCAGGTCCGCTTCCAGACCACCCGAACGGCGAAGTTCACCTCGGCCGTCCCCTTGGCGATGATCACTCCGCTCTCACCGCTGATCTTGAGGCCGAACTGGATCTCGGTCTCGTCCGGTTCGAGCGCTCTGACCGTCTGCGAGACCTGCGCCAGAGCGGGCCTGACCCGCGCCAGCGCCTCGCGCAGCGAGGTCTCCGCGCGTCGCACCACGCCGTCGTCAGCCGCCAGGTCGAGGTCCGATCCAGCCAGATCGGTCTCGACCTCGAAGACGGCGTTGCCCTCACCGTCGGCAACAGTCATCTCGACAAGTTCCGCCACCGCAACCCCCCGCGCGTTCGGCCCTGACAGGGCGATACCCATTTTGAGGCATCTGGTACGGCTCCGCCCCGGAGTTGGTGGAGTTCCGTTCCCCCCACATCCCCCACCCCACCCACCCCGTAACCACCACCGAGACCCCCGCCATCACCGACATCCCCACCCCCGGCGACGTCACCTGAGCCACCGCCCCCGCCACCGCCGCACTCATCCCCTGCATCGTGAGCATCCCGGCGGAGTGCAGGCCCAGGGCGTGTCCGACCAGTTCCTCCGGGGTCTCGGCCACCAGGCGTTCCTGTTGTACGAGGCTTGCCCCGAAGCCCACCGACGCGACCGCCACCAGCGCCCCGGACAGCACCGGCCCCGGGCCGACGAAGAAGACGGCGTACGGGGTCGCCAGGAGCAGGAGGAGCGGGATGCCGAGGCGCTGCCGGTGGGCCGGGGGTACGACGCGGCCGATCAGGACGTCGCCCACCAGCATGCCCAGCGCCGCGCAGGCGAAGAGGGGGCCGGCGGCCCGGGGGGCGTACGACACGTACAGCGACTCGCAGCCCACGATCAGGCCGTTGGGGACCCAGAGGGCGAGGTAGAGGCGCCGGCGCGGGGCGGAGGACCACAGGAGGGCGTTGGTGCGCCGGGTCGCCGCGACCGAAGGGCGGGCGGCCGTGCGCGGGGGGCGGGGCGTGAGGCCCAGGCGTGCCACGGCCGCCGCCGACAGGAACAGCAGCGCCGCGAGGAGAAGCGTCACGCGTGCCGAGCCGAGGAGCACCAGAAGGGCGCCGCCCGTCGCGTAACCGGTGATCTGCATGACGCCGCTCATCATGTTGAACATCGAACGGCCCAGCAGATAGCCGTCCTTGGTCAGGATCTCGGTCAGCAGGCCCCATCGCACTCCCCCGCCCAGCGACGCGATCAGTCCTTGCGCGAGGACGACGAGGAGGACGGACCAGATCGGCAGGCCGGGGAGCGCGAGGAGCGCCGTGCCCGTCGCGAAGGCCAGCGGTACGGCCGTCAGGGCGCGCCTCGGTGGCAGACCGTCCGCCCAGGACAGGAACAGCGTCGCACCCAGCACCTGCGCCAGCGACGGACCGAACATGCTCACCGCCGCCAGCAGCGGCGAGCGCGTCGCCTCGTACACCAGCGTGCCGAGGGCCAGGCCGCCGATCGTCTGGCCCGCGGTATGGGCGGAGGAGGCGAGGAAGAGCGGGGTGAACTCCGGTGTGCGGAACAGATGGCGGTAGCTGCGCATGGGCGGAGTCTGCTGGCGCCCGCCGCCCGGTCGTTATTGTTTCGCGCACACGCGAAAGGACGGGGGCGGGGCCGTGGGGTGGTGGCAGGTCAGTGCCGACACGCTCGCCCGTAGCCGCTTCGTCCTCTCCCCCTACGCCGAGACCTTCGCGAGCCTCAAGCTGCTGCACGCCGGTGCCGGTGCGCATCCCGGCGAGCAGGCCTGGCTGCGCGCGCACCTCCCGGCGTACCGGGCCCGGCTCGCGGCCGATCCCGTGACCGCGCTGCTGGTCCGCGCCGGGCTCGGCCGGCACTGGATCGCCGACTTCCTGACGCCGACGCCGTGGGACGGGGAGAGCTTCGCGGAAGCGGTCGCGCGGGTGCGGGCGGCGCCGCCCGGGGCCGTGCGCGGGCATCTGCGGACGTCCCTGGGCTGCCCGCTCCCCGCCGAGCTGGAGCGGGACGATCTCGCCGATCGGGCCGCGCGGCTCGTCGAGTGGGTCTGGCAGGAGGGCGTACTGCCGTACTGGGAGCGCCGGCGGCGGGTGCTGGAGGCCGATGTGGTCGCGCGGACCGCGCAGGTCAGCCGCGGTGGCTGGGCGGCCGTGCTGGACGCGTTGCGGCCGGGGCGGACGCGGTGGCTCGGGGAGAGCCGGCTGCAGGTCAATCTGCACGAGTATCCGCCGCGGGAGCTCTCGGGCGCGGAGCTGCTCTTCGTGCCCGTCACACCGCAGACCGGGTGGGTGTCGTGGGAGGAGCCGCGGCGGGAGCGGTACGCCGTCGTCTACCCGTGTGCGGGCGTGCTCGCCGGCGAACGGAGCCGGCCACCCGTGCCCGCCGGTCTCGGCGCGCTGCTCGGGCGGGCGCGCGCCGAGGTGCTGGTGCTGCTGGAGGCGCCGATGAGCACGACCCAGGTGGTCGCCGTGACCGGGCAGCGGCTGGGGTCGGCGGGCCGGCATCTGCGGGTGCTGCTGGACGCGGGCCTGGTGGCGCGGCACCGGGCGGGACGCTCGGTGCTGTACTCCCGGACAGCGGCGGGAGAGGTGCTCATCAGGTCCGCGGGGCAGCACGTAGCATCCGCACCATGACGACCAATGACGCACACGTATCGGTTCTCGACGTCGACATCGACGCCCTCCAGGGCGGCTCCGCCGACCTCAAGCAGTACCTGGGTCAGACCGTGCTCATCGTGAACGTGGCCTCCAAGTGCGGGCTGACCCCGCAGTACGCCGGGCTGGAGCGGCTGCACGAGCGCTACGCGGACCGTGGGTTCACCGTGGTCGGCGTGCCCTGCAACCAGTTCATGGGGCAGGAGCCCGGCACCTCCGCGGAGATCGCCGAGTTCTGCTCGGCGACGTACGGCGTGACCTTCCCGATGACCGAGAAGGTCGAGGTGAACGGGGAGGGCCGGCACCCGCTGTACGAGCGGCTGACCGGCTTCGCCGACAGCGGGGGCCACAGCGGCGACATCCGCTGGAACTTCGAGAAGTTCCTGGTCGGGCGGGACGGCCGGGTCGTCGCGCGGTTCTCGCCGCAGACCGAGCCGGAGGCGGCCGAGCTGGTGGCGGCCGTCGAGGCCCAGCTCGCGGGTTGACCCTGCCCCTGGGGCAGACATCAGTCTCCTGTCACCGGGCGGCAGGCGCCCGGTGACGGAGGATGACGTGGTGACCGACTCCCAGGACGAGGAACTGCTCACCATCGGCGCGTTCGCGGCGCGGGCCCGGCTGTCGGCCAAGGCCCTGCGGCTGTACGACCGCATGGGGCTGCTGGCCCGGCGTACGTCGACGGGGCCAGCGGCTACCGCTACTACCGCGCCGGGCAGGTGGAACGCGCCCGGCTGGTGGCCCTGCTGCGCCGACTGGACATGCCGCTGGCCCGGATCGCCGAGGTGGTCGAGGCCGAGGGTGTACAGGCCGCCGACCGGCTCACCGCGTACTGGGCGGACGTCGAGGCGCGGGTGGCGGGGCAGCGGACGCTCGCCGAGTACCTCCGTGGACGGTTGTCGGGGAGGAGCTCCGAGATGTACGGAAAGTTCGTGGTCGAGACGGTCGACGTGCCGCAGCAGGTGGTGATCACCGAGTCCCGGCACACGCTGGCGCCTGAGCTGCCGGCCTGGATCGGAGCGTCGCTGGGGCGGTTGGAGGAGGCGGCCCGGGAGTGCGGCGGCGTGGTCGCGGCGCCGTTCGTCGTCTATCACTCCGAGGTGTCGATGGACAGCGACGGGCCGGTCGAGGCGTGCGTGCCGGTCGCCGACGAGGCGGCGGCGCGGGCGTGGGCCGAGGCCGCCGGGCGGGCCCGTCAGGCAGCGGTGCGGGTGGAGCCGGCGCGGCGGCTGGCGTACACCCGGATCACCAAGGCGCAGGTGGCACATCCGCAGATCCTGGCCGCGTTCGAGGCGGTGGAGGAGTGGATGAGGGAGAAGGGGCTGTCGTACGACGGGCCCTGCCGGGAGGTGTACTTCGCGGACTGGGGCGCGGCCGGGGCCGAGGACCCGGTGTGTGACGTGGCGTTCCCCGTCGGGGAGGCGTCGGACGTGCGGTGACGGGAAGCGCCCCGGGGCAGGACCGAGCCCTCTCGGCTAGGACGGCGAACTGGTCGAGAGGGCTCTTGTGATCCTGCTGTGCAGTTGTCGTCGGGAGGCGTCAGGGACGTTCTCTCCTTACGCCTTGACAGAGGCCACGAAGACGCTCCACGCGGTCGCGGGGAACGCGAGGACGGGGCCCTCGGTCACCTTGGAGTCCCGGACGGAGATTGCGGACAGGACAGGGGACTTGATCTCGACGCAGGCGCCGTTGCCCTGGGAGTACGAGGACTTGACCCACGTGTCCGTCGCGCCCTGCTTGATTGCCATTTTCGCTCCGGTAAGCAGTTGCTGAGTTGCTGTGATTGCGCCAACGTTCTTGCTCGATGGCGTGATCGACGCTACTCGCCAACATCGGCGGACGGAGCGACTATTCACTCGACCGGCTGGCATATTCCAGTGGGGTCTTCCGCATTGGCCGGGCAACGGTGTATCTTTCCGCGCCCGCGTCCCAGAGGGTTCAGCGGGCGTAGCTCTTCGCCACATCCGAGAGGAATTCCCGGGTTTGGTCCACATTGAGGGCCTGTGCCCGCAAGTGCTCGTACATCACGCTGTACTTCTGCACGTCGAGCGGCTTCTCCAGGTAGAGGTCACTGGTGACACCCTCGATGTAGACCACGCTGGAGTCCGCGGCGTCCGGGAACTCCAGGATCGCGTACTGCCCGCTCACGCCGGGGTGCGCGCCCATCTGGAACGGGATCAACTGCACGGTGACGTGCGGCAGCTGGGACATCTCCAGCAGATGCTCCAGCTGGTCGATCATCACCTGCTTGTTGCCCACCTCGCGGCGTACGGCCGCCTCGTCCAGCACCGCCCACAGCCGCAACGGGTTCTCGGCAGCGGCAATACGTTCCTGCCGGCGCAGTCGCACCTGCACGCGTTTGTCGATGTCGGTCGGCGTCGCCTCCGGCAGGGCGCCCTGGATCAGCGCCTCGGCGTACTGGCGGGTCTGGAGCAGGCCGGGCACTACCTGCGGGTCGTACACCCGAAGGCTCGCCGCGTCGGTCTCCAGGCCGATGTAGACGCTGTAGGGGATGTCGCCGAAGGAGTGCCACCAGCCCTGTTGGCGCGAGTCCTTGGCCATCTGCATCAGCGAGTCGACGATCCGGTGGTCCTCCACCTCGTAGACACCGCACAGGTCGCGGACGTCGCGCTGGCTGATGCTGCGCCGGCCGTTCTCCAGCCGGCTGATCTTCGACTGGGACACCAGCAGCCGCTCGGCGACCTCCTCGGCCGTCATGCCCTTGAGCTCGCGGAGCCGGCGCAGCTCCTGGCCCAGCCGGCGTCGCCTGACGGTGGGATTGACATTGGACGCCACGGGACGTGCACCTCCGGCTGCGTGCCTCGAACTTGCCACTATGCGTATCTGCTGTTGAGCAGACTGCCACCAAGGTCCTGCTTACCGCTGGGAAACAGCGGATATGCGGCGGGAACGCGGCGGGACGCCAGTTCGTACGAGGGTTACGCGAAGTCCCTGGAGGCGCGGGCGCGCGGACCGGCCGTCGCGCGGGCACACGGACGCGCGGGGCGGCCGGGGCCGTGCGTCGTCCCGACGACGGCTCCCACCGCCCCGCGCGGACCGCTGCGGCTCCCGGAACGGGTCTTGGGGACTCGACTGCGGCGCTGACGGTGCGTGGTGATGCCTGGTGTGTTGCCTGGTGCTGCGTGGTGATGCCTGGTGTGTTGCCTGGTGCTGCGTGGTGACGCCTGATGCTGCGTGGTGGTGCTCGGTGGTACGGCGTGCTGGTGCGCTGCCGTGGGACTGCGGCTCAGTGGGCCACGGCGCGTGCCATCGTGCCGTGGTGCGGCTGCGCCGGGACACCCCGGACCGGTTCCGGCCTGGCTCCGGGGGCGGCCTGACGGCCGGCCGGGGCCGGGCTGCGACGGGGCTGTGCCGCCACGCCGTTCTGAACGTCCATCACGGCGTGTGCCACGAGGCCGCCCATCGGGTCGTGCCTGATCAGGTCCCGCAGCCGGGAGCGGGACGAGCGTCCCTCGTTGCCCGGATACAGGTGCTTGCCGAGACCGACCGCGTGGGCCAGCGCGGCGAGCGCCGCGGTCCGCGGGTCCGGCGGTACGCCGGTGCGGATCGCTGAATCCAGCCGGGCCCTGATCTCCCGGCTGATGGCGTTGTCCGTCGCCTGGTAACGAGTCGTCGGCAACACTCCGCACATCTGTCCGGCCACGGCGTGCACCATGCCGCACCGCTCCAGATGCGAGAGGTAGGTCTGGCGAAGCCCCAATCGTGGCCCGCCGATCCAGTGGACCGCCCGTACGGGGGCGCCGCGTCTGCGCAGCAACTCCAACGCGCAATCCAGTGTCGGATCTCCTGTCGGCCGTGGTACCACCACGGCGATACGATCCCCGTCCGGGGCTATCCGTCCGGCCAGCGCCAGCTCCACTAGCTGTGCTCCGGCCAGACCGAGGTCGAGCGACTGCGGCTGTGCAGTGGTACCCGTGGCCGGGTCCAGCGCCAGCAGCAGAAGCTCTTCCGGAAGTGTTCTGCGGCTCCTGCCCATCCATGCCTCCCCGCGTGGATGAATGACAGGGTGACCCCTCTCACATTGGTCTGTCGAGGGCGCGTGACCTGTTTGTAAGGGAACCAGTAGGTATGTCGTTCTCGTCTTCAGCGTTGGTCAGGTCCGCACACAGGACACTGGTACATGGTTCGGACAGCGCTTCGGGCAGTGCTGTGGGGGCGGTCGTCCGGACGGCGGTTCACGGTTCGGTACGCGCACGGAGGCGTGCGGCGCATGGAGGAGGCATCGGTGGCGGGCGAGTCCCCCGACAGTTCGAAGCAGCGCGAGTCGTCGGCAGAACCGACGTCGGGGAGCGCGAGTCCGGTTCCCGAGGCGAGGAGCGGCGCCACCGCCCGTGACCCACGGCTCGCCGTGGCGCGGGAGTCCGAGAACGGGCGCCCGGACACGGCGACGCGGGTGCTCTCGGTCAAGGAGCGGTCCGAGGAGGCGGCACAGGGAGCTGCCGGGGAGGCGGCTTCCGAAACGCCTTCCCGGGATGCGGCCTCCGAGGAGCGCGCGGGCCGTGAGGAGCGCGAGGGGGCCGAGGGCGACGCAGGCTCGGGCGACTCGGGCGACGAGCGGCTGAGGGCGGCTGTGGCGGCCTGGGTGACCTCCGGCCCGGGCGAGGAGGGCTCCGCCGACGCCTCTGCCGGGAAGGCCGGGGACGACGGCACCGAGGGCGCGGCGGAGGACACGCACGCCGACGCCGAGGAGGCGCGGCGCAGCGCCCAGGCGGACGCCAAGGGCGCGAACGACGGCGCCCAGGACGCCCGGGAGGACGCCGAGGGCGACTCCCAGGACGCACGACGCGGCACCTCGGACGACGCCGAGGACGCGCCGCACGGCAGCCCGGAGGGCACCGACGACGCGCCCCACGACGCTCCGGGCGGCGCCACGGACGCGCACGACGCCGCCGACGGCGCCCGGGACGACGCGAAGGGCGACACCACGCCCGACGCCGAGGGCATGGGCGAGCACGGCGACTCCGAGGCTGACGCCAAGGAGACGGCCGGTGCCGTCCAGGACCCCCGGGGCGGCTCCCAGGACGAGGCGAAGGGCGACCCGGGGCTCGCCGCCAAGGGCACCGCCGAGAGCGGCCCCCGCACCGAGGCGGGGCCCGGCTCCACGCCCCGCGCCAAGGGCGACTCCAAGAGCGCGCCCGGCGACTCCCGTGCCGACGCCCGGCCCGACGCCGAGGGCGACCGCGGCGGCGCCGAGCGGACCCCCGCTGCCGCGCCCGACGCCAAGGACGGTCGCGTCGGCGCCAAGTCCTCCCCCGCCGACGCTCCCAAGGCCGACGCACCGCCCGTGGACCAGCCCACCGCCGTGTTCCGGGCCGTGAAGCCCGCCGTCGATCAGCCGACGACCACGCTGAAGCTGGGGGATGCCAAGAAGCCCGCTCCGAAGTCCGAGTCGGAGGCCGAGCGGACCAGCAAGTTCGTCGCGCTCAAGCCGCTGGACGACCCGTCGACGCGCAAGCCCCCGCCTGCCGCCGACGCGACGACGGCGCTGCCCAGGGTCCCCTCGGACAGGCCCAAGGCCCCCGCCGACGAGACCGCCTTCGTACCGCAGGTCGGGCCGGAGCGGACGACGCAGCAGCCGTTGCCGCCGAAGCCGCCGCTGGACCTGCTGGCCGAGCTGACCAACACTCCGCCGCCGCCGCAGACTCCGCTGCGGACGGCCGCGCGGCGGGTCAAGATCTGGACACCGCTGGTCCTGTTGTTGGTGGTCGCGTTTGCGATCGCGCAGGCGGTCCGGCCGCTGCCTGCGCCGACGCTGGAGCTCACGGCCAAGGAGTCGTACAGCTTCGAGGGCGACGACGTCGCCCTGCCGTGGCCGAGCGAGGGTCAGGGCGCGATGGACGTCGCCGGCATCGGCACGATGGGTGGCTTCGGCGAGCAGAAGCCCGTCGCCATCGGCTCGGTCGCCAAGGCCATGACGGCGTACGTCATCCTCAAGGAGCACCCGCTGAAGGCCGGCCAGGAGGGACCGGAGATCGAGGTCGACGCGACGGCCGAGAAGGAGGGCGGGTACGACCAGCAGGGCAACGAGTCCACGCTGAACACGGTCAAGAAGGGCGACAAGCTCACCGAGAGGCAGGCCCTCTCGGCCATCATGATCCCGTCCGCCAACAACATCGCGCGGCTCGTGGCGCGTTGGGACTCCGGTTCCGAGGAGGCGTTCGTCAAGAAGATGAACGACACCGCCAAGGAACTCGGCATGACCGACACGACGTACACCGACCCGTCCGGGCTGAAGGAGACCACCGTCTCGACAGCCGCGGACCAGGTGAAGCTCGGCAACGAACTGGTGCGGATCCCGGCCCTGGTGGAGATCACCAAGCTCCCTGAGTGGGTCGACCCGTCCGGTCAGAAGTGGCGCAACTGGAACACCCTCGTGCCCTACGACGGCGCCATCGGCATCAAGACCGGCACCACCAGCGCGGCCGGCGGCAACCTGCTGTTCGCCGCCACCAAGGAGGTCGGCGGCGAGACGGTCACGGTGGTCGGCGCGATCCTCGGCCAGCACACCGCGCCGATCATCGACACGGTGAACGCCGTCAGCAGGACCGCGATGCTCGGCGCCCAGGAAGCCCTGGCCTCGGCGAAGATCCTCAAGAAGGGCGACGTCGTCGGGTACGTCGACGACCGGCTCGGCGGCCGGACGCCGGTCGTCGTCACGCAGGACGTCACCGCGGTCGGCTGGGCAGGTCACAAGGTGGAGCTGTCGTTCACCGCGGACGACGTACCGCACACCGCGAAGACCGGGACCAAGGTGGGCACGCTCACCGTGGGCGACGGCAGCGGCGGCGCGGTCGACGTGCCGGTGGCCCTCCAGTCGGACCTCGCCGAACCGGCCTTCCTGGACAAGCTGACCCGCGTCGCCTGACCGGGCAGCGCTTCACCACCCCTCGCACCCCGTCGACAGAGCCCTCCCCGGGCGCCCGTCGGCGGGGTGCGTGCTAGCGTCACGAAACGGGACAGGGTACCCGCGTACGGGACGGGAGCGGGAACGCCTCGTCACAGGGCCGGGAACGGCCGGGAAACGGGGTATGCGGGGGAGAGCAGAAGACGGGACACGGGGAGCGCCACAGGTGGCCACTGCGGAGCCGACACGCACCGACGACACCGGTCCGGACCAGGGAGCCGGTCCGCGAATACGCGTGCCCGCCCGGCCGCCCGGCGGATCGCCGCGCGAACCGCGCGAAGCACGCGAACCGGACTCCCCTCGCGAGCCCGACGCGCCGGACGCGCCGCCCGGCATGGCCCTGCGTGAGCGGCTGAAGCGGCTGGCACGGCATCCCGTCCTCCTCACCACCGCCGTCGCGGGAGTGCTCCACGTCACCTGGTTCTTCACCTTCGCGAACAGTGGAGGGGACCTCGCGGCGCAGGACGCCTGGGCCGAGTTCGTCGGCCGGCACCCGGACTCGGCGTACAACCTCGCCTGGTACGGCGGGATGCACCCGGTCTCGTACAGCGTGGTCTCGCCGTACCTGATGTCGCTGCTCGGGGTGCGGACGACGATGATGATCGCGGGGACGCTCTCCGCGGGGCTGCTGACGCTGATCCTGATGCGCAGCCGGGTGGTGCGGCAGCCACTGTGGGCCGGGCTCGCGGGGGTGTTCGGGCTGCTGTGCAACGCGGCGTCGGGGCGGGTGACGTTCGGACTCGGCACGCTGTTCGCGCTGGGCGCGGTCGCGGTGGTGTTCTGCTGGCCGTACCGCTGGCGTCACAAACGGTGGGCCAAGGCCCTGTGCGCGGCGCCGCTCGCCGCCCTCGCCACTATGTCCTCGCCGGTCGCGGGGTTGTTCGTGGGGCTGGTCGCGGTCGCGCTGTTCCTGCAGAAGCGGCGGCCGGGCGCGTGGGCGCTGGGGCTGGCGCCCGCCGCGGTGGTGGCGGTGTCGGCCTGGGCGTTCCCGTTCTCCGGCACCCAGCCGATGTCCTTCGGGTCGACCCTGCTGCCCGTGGTCTACGCGGTGCTCGTCTTCCTGCTGGTCCCGCGCGACTGGACGACGGTCCGCATCACCTCGGCCGTGTACGGCCTGTCGGTGCTGCTGGTGTGGCTGATCAGCTCGCAGATCGGGTCGAACATCACGCGGCTGTCGATGCTGTTCGCGGGGGTGGCGCTGCTGGCCGCGCTCCCGTTCGCGGTGCCGCGCTCGCGCAAGTGGTACGCGATCGCGGTGGCCTTCACCGGGTTCGTCGTCTGGATCGGCTACAAGTCGGTCGACGACGTGGTCCATACGACGCCGCGGGCGTCCTGGGCGCGTGAGCTGGCCCCGCTGGTCAACGAGCTCCAGGAGGTCGCCGCCGGGAAGGGCCGCGTCGAGGTGGTCCCGGCCCGCTCCCACCGCGAGGCCTCCGCGCTCGCCCCGTACGTCAACCTCGCCCGGGGCTGGAACCGGCAGGCGGACATGGAGCGCAATCCGCTCTTCTACGACGACACCCTCAACTCGGCCAACTACCACGAGTGGCTCAAGCGCTGGGCCGTGCACTACGTCGTACTGCCCAAGGACGAGCCGGACGGGGACGGCGGTGAGCGCGAGCGGCAGCTGGTGCAGCGCGGGCTGCCGTATCTGACGCAGATCTGGGGGGACGCGAACTGGCAACTGTTCGAGGTGACCGACCCGACCCCGCTCGCCGATCCGCCGGCCACCGTCGAGCGGGCCGAGCAGGGCGAGATGACGCTGCGGGTGGAACAGCCGGGCCGGGTGCTGATACGGGTGCCGTACTCGCCGTGGCTGAAGCTGGTCGACGCGAAGGGCGAGGGGGTTCAGGCGCCGCAGGAGACGGAGGCCTCCAAGGACCGGCCCGAGGGCACACCGAAGACGTACCGCAACGTGAACGGCTGTCTGATGGAGACCGAGGAGGACGCCGAGGGCGACAAGTGGACGGTGCTGGTCGCACCGCGCGCGGGGACGTACCGGCTGGCGTCGCCCTACGAACTGCCGCGGGGAACGTCGTGCCCGGAGGAGCTCAGGTGATCAGCGGAGCCGGTCGACGTACCGGTCCGTTCCCGGCACGGTGGGGATGAAGGGGGCGACCAGCTCCGTACGGCCCAGTTCGCGGGGTACGTCGAGGTCGCTGAAGTGCTCCTCCCAGCAGTCCCTCGGATCCGCCTCCAGGAACCACAGCAGGGTCAGCCGGGTGTCGACGCCCTCGACCTGCTTGACGTAGGTCATGCGGTCGCCGGGCAGCGGCACCGGGCGGAAGACGGTCACCAGGGCGGCCGGGGAGTTCCTGAGCCGCCTGGGGAGGTGGCGGTCGCGCAGCCACTCCAGCAGGGCGGCGCGGCGCTGCGGCGACTCTGCGTCGACGACCTGGAGGACGAGTCCCGCGTAGGGGTGGTCGAGGGCGTGGAAGTCGCGGGGCCCGGCGGCGCCGTCGCGGTAGACGGTCGCCTCGTGGTCCTGGAACGCGGTGAAGACGTGGGTGCGGGCGTGGTGGACGCGGGCGTCGCGGTTGAGGCGCTTGTTGATCGCGACGGTCCACCGCATGTGGTCGGCGTGGCGGCCCTCGGTGATCCAGTACGTGGAGAGGTAGCAGCCGACGGTGACGGGCTGGGCGATCGCCGACTTCTCGGGGTGGCGCAGGAGTTGCAGGTCACGGGTGGCGACCCAGCGGCGGCCGGCGTACATCCAGGGCATGGCCATCGCGCCGGCGTAGTAGTGGTCTTCCTCGTACCAGCGGTTGTAGGCGTACTCGTGGCCCGGGTGCGGCTCGACCATGGTGATCAGGGCGTGGCCTGGGTGGACGCCGTAGGGGCCGACGGCGGCCAGCCCGGCGTAGAGGTCGCTGCGGGTCTCCTCGGACATCGAACCTTCCCTCCTCCTGTGCTCCCCCATACTCTGACGCTCCGTCAGATGACGTGCCAGACCCAGGGAGGCCCCCATGTCGCTGCTCTCCGGAAAGACGGTCGTCGTCTCGGGCGTCGGAGCCGGACTCGGCCACCAGGTCGCGGCCGCCGTGGTCCGGGACGGCGGGAACGCGGTGCTGGGCGCGCGGACCGAGGAGAACCTCGCCAAGAGCGCCGCCGCGATCGATCCGGACGGCGCGCACACCGCGTACCGCGCGACGGACATCACCGACGAGGGGCGGTGCGCGGCGCTGGCCGGGCTGGCGCGGGAGCGGTTCGGGGGGATCGACGCGGTGGTCCACGTCGCCGCCTGGGACAGCTGCTTCGGCGGGCTCCAGGACGCCGACTTCGCCACCTGGCTCGCGGTGCTCGACGTGAACCTGCTGGGCTCGCTGCGGATGACGCGGGCGTGCCTGCCGGGAATGAGGGAGCGCGGCGGGGGGTCGGTGGTGTTCATCGGTACGCAGTCGGCGGTGGCGGCCCCGTCGCAGGTGCGGCAGGCGGCGTACGCGGCGTCGAAGGGGGCGCTGACCAGCGCGATGTACTCGCTGGCACGGGAGCTGGGTCCGCACCGGATCCGGGTCAACACCGTGCTCCCGGGCTGGATGTGGGGCCCGCCGGTGCAGGCGTACGTGCGGTTCACGGCGCACACCGAGGGGGTGCCGGAGGAGGAGGTGCTGGCGCGCCTGGCGGACCGGATGGCGTTGCCGGAGCTGGCCACGGACGGGGACGTGGCGGACGCTGTGGCGTTCCTGGCGTCGGACCGGGCGCGGGCCGTCACGAGGCAGTCGTTGCTGGTCAACGCGGGGGAGCTGATGCGCTGACCTCTTCACCAGTGTTCAAGTAGATGAACTCAGGTCATCGTGCAGAACTTTTTTGCTTGCTCTTGACCTTCCACTTGCTTGTCGTGCTCGCGTCGACGCACCCAGGATGAGCGGGCCGTTCACCAGGCGGATCCCGGAAGGTTGACACATGAACAGTCTCGACTGGGCCGTGCTCATCGGCTACTTCGGCGTGATGGTCGCGATCGGCGTGTGGTCGCACAAACGCGTCGACAACGTCAGCGACTTCTTCACCGCCGGCGGCAAGATGCCGTGGTGGCTGTCCGGTATCTCGCACCACATGTCGGGATACAGCGCGGTGATGTTCACCGGGTACGCGGGGATCGCCTACACGTACGGGGTCACGTCGTTCGTGACGTGGTCCTTCCCCATCGCGCTGGGCATCGCCATCGGGTCGAAGCTGTTCGCGCCCCGGATCAACCGGCTGCGCTCCAGACTCCATGTGGCCTCCCCGCTGGAGTACCTGAAGAACCGTTACGACCTGAAGACGCAGCAGGCCCTGGCCTGGTCCGGGATCCTGCTGAAGATCGTGGACGTGGGCGCCAAGTGGGCCGCGATCGCCACCCTGTTGTCGGTCTTCACCGGCGTCTCCCTGAACCAGGGCATCCTCATCACCGGTGTCGTCACCGGCATCTACTGCACGATCGGCGGGCTGTGGGCCGACGCGCTGACCGAGCTGGGGCAGTTCGTGATCCAGCTCCTCGCCGGCGTCGCGATGTTCGTCGCGGTCGTGGTGAAACTCGGCGACTACGGCGGCTTCTTCGGCGTCTGGGACCGGCCGGAGCTGGCCGGCCACGAGAAGCCGCTGGTGGGGCCGTACGGCACGGTGTTCCTGCTGGCGTTCCTGTTCATCAAGCTGTTCGAGTACAACGGCGGCATGCTCAACCAGGCCCAGCGCTACATGGCGACCCCCAACGCCAAGGAGGCCGAGCGGTCGGCACGGCTGTCGGCGGTGCTGTGGCTGGTGTGGCCGCTGGTGCTGTTCTTCCCCATGTGGATGTCGCCGCTGCTGGTCGACGCGCAGAAGCCGGACGGCTCCGACTCGTACGCCCTGATGACCGAACAGCTCCTGCCGCACGGCCTGTTGGGTCTGGTCATCGTCGGCTTCTTCTCCCACACGATGGCCATGTGCTCCTCGGACGCGAACGCGATCGCCGCCGTCTTCACCCGGGACGTCGCACCGGTGCTGTCGGCGAAGGCACGCACCTGGTCGGAGCGGTCCGGGCTGATCAGCGCGCGGCTGACGACCGTGGTGTTCCTCGCGCTGTCCATGGCGGTGGCGACGCAGGTGAACTCGCCGACGTTCAAGGACATCATCACGGTGGTCATCAAGTGGGTGGCCGGTCTGATGGGACCGATCGCCATCCCGATGATGCTCGGCCTGCTGCGCCCGTTCCGCCGCTCCGGCCCGACGGCGGCGCTCACCAGCTGGGCGGCGGGGCTGCTGGCCTTCTGGCTGGTCAACTACCCGATCAACTGGAGCGTCGAGGGCGGGGTGCCGCTCCAGTACCAGGTGTCGATCCCGCTGGCGGTGTCGCTGGTCCTGTACATCCTCATCGGCTACCTGAAGCCGGAGGACACACCGGACCGGCTGGCGGTCATCGAGAAGATCAACACGGACGACGACAGCGCGGCGGCGACGGTGCCGGCGCAGGGCGGCGGCGTGGAGGACGGCCTCGGCGCGGGGTCAAGGACTAGCTGAGCACACGTCACACGGATACGGCGCAGGGCCCCGCTCCTCCGGGAAGCGGGGCCCTGCGCCGCCTGCCGGCCGGCGTCAGCCGCGCAGCACGCGGCCCTGCTTGTCGGTGCGGTCCTTGCTGGTGAGGAACAGGATGCCGTCGATCAGCGCCCAGAAGCCCAGGCCACCGCAGGTGAGCAGCTGCGCCACACCCACGCCGACGGAGCCGACGTAGAAGCGGCCGATGCCGAGGGTGCCGAGGAAGATCTGGAGGATGCCCGCGACGATCTTGGACTTGTCCGAGTACGGGCGGCCGAGCGGGTCGACACCGTACGGGGCGTCGGCGGTGGGGACGGTCATGTGAACTGCTCCTGAGAAGTACGCGAAGGGCCGGAACGGGGAGTTCCGGCAGCAGGAGGCAGCCGTCACCGACCAGGTCCGCATCCTGCGGCCGTGTCCTGAATACGCCCGCACATGACCTCGTCACGCCCGGCCGTCCCCCCGATGACCAGGAGCATATGGAGACGACCGAGGCCGAAGGGAGTGGCGGGAAGTGATTGTGCCTGTTCCGTGATCAAGACCATCGGGCGGGTTGTCAGCAGACGTTGCGGGCGACCGTCCAGACCACGGCGGCGGTGAGGATCAGCGCCTGGGTCCGCCGGCCGATGCGGGGCCGCCAGTGCCGGCCGCGCAGCCCCTCGCGGATCCAGCAGCCCAGCAGCGCGAGCGCGAAGGGCGAGGCGAGCAGCAACGCCCGGTTGTCCAGCCAGGCGGCGTCGAGCCGGCCGTGCATCAGGTCGTACACCATGCGGGTGCCGCCGCAGGCGGGGCAGAGCAGCCCCGTGACGAAGTGGAACGGGCACCGCGGCAGGAGTTGCCCCGCCCGGTGCGGGTCGGTGCCGTAGAGGTGGACGGATCCGGCCGCCCCGGCGGCGAGCACGGCGAGCGGCGCCGTGGCCGGATGTCTCGGCAGGAGCCGAAGAACCGGGCCGCGGCGGGGCGGACGGACCGTCTCAGCCACGCAGGACGCGTCCTTGCGCATCGGTGTGGTCCCCGGTCAGCAGGAGGATCGCGTCGATCAGCGCCCAGATGCCGAGCCCGCCGCAGGTGAACAACTGGCCCAGAGCCATGCCCACATGGCCTGTGTAGAAGCGTCCGACACCGAAGCAGCCCAGGACGAACTGGAGCACGCCCGCGACGATCTTCGACTTGTCGGAGTACGGGCGTCCGTAAGGGTCGTAGCCGTAGGGCGCGTTGGGGTCACCGGTGTAGGTGCCGGGCGGGACCGGGCCGGCATAGCCCGGCTGCTGCTGGTACTGGTGGGGGTAGCCGTACGGGCCGGGCTGGCCGCCCGGGTAGGGGCCCGAGCCGGGGTAGCCGTACCCGGACGGCGGGGGCTGAGGCGGCTGAGGCGGCTGAGACGGCTGCTGCGGCTGTTCGGACACGTGAGGATTCTCCCGTTGGTGATCGCATGAAAGGCAAGTGAGATGAACGAAGGTCATCTTGCAGGAGTGAACCGCCGGGAGGAAAGCCGCGCCCGCAGGTCAGGACCTCGGATAGCGGGCCAGCCAGGCCGGGGAAGCGGTGGCCGGGGTGTGGAGGGCCGGGCCCTGGGTCATTTCCATGGCGAAGTCGTCGGCGAGTTCGAGGATCGTGGCGCGGCCCTCCAGCTCGGCCAGCCAGGCCGGGGGCAGGGCGGTCTCGCCGTGCAGGGCGCCGAGGAGGCCGCCGGTGAGGGAGGCGGTGGCGGCGGAGGGGCCGTCGTGGTTGGCGGCGAGGCGCAGGCCGTGGCGTACGTCCTCGCCCACCAGGGCGCAGTAGACGGCGGCGGAGACAAGCCGGTCGGCGGTGCCGTCACCGGCCAGGTCGGCGACGCGGTCCGGGGTCGGGATGCCCTGCCGTACGGCGCCCAGCGCCTGCTGGAGGGCGGCGGAAACCGGCTGGTGGCCGGGCCGGGCGGCGAGCAGCGCCAGCGCCCGCTGCACGGCGCCGTCGAGGCTCTCGCCGCGCGCCAGGGTGTGCACGATGACTGCGTACGCGCCCGCCGCGAGGTAGGCGGTGGGGTGACCGTGGGTCTGGGCGGCACACTCCACGGCGAGCTGGACGACGAGTTGCGGCTCCCACCCTACGAGCAACCCGAAGGGCGCGGAGCGGGCGGCGGCCTCGGGGCCGGTCTCGCCGGGGTTCTTGGGTGCCTCCAGCGTGCCCATGATCTCGTCGGCGAGTCCGAGCAGCAGGGTGCGCGCGGGGTCCCGGCGGACGTACAGCCACTCCTCGCGGGCCAGCCATCCGTCGTCCTTGCGGCGCTCGTCCGGGCCCCAGTCGCGCTGGGTGGCGGCCCAGCGCAGGTACGCCCGGTGCAGGTCGGTCGGCGGGTGCCAGGCGCCGGTGTCGCGGCGGACCTGGGCGCGGATCAGCCCGTCGACGGAGAAGAGGGCGAGCTGCGTGAGGTGGGTGACGGCGCCGCGTCTGCCGTAGGCCGGGGCGAGGTCCACGACGCCCTCCGGGCCGTGCGCCGCCCGGATGCCGTCGATGTCCAGCCCGTCGACGGGCGCGCCCAGCGCGTCCCCCACGGCGGCACCGAGCAGCGTCCCGCGCACCCGGCTACGGAAGTCCTGCTGCTCGGCACGACCCCACACGGCGCCCGCTGTCGCATCCACCAGACCTCCCCAGGGCACCGTCCGTACGTACGACAGCTCAGCACTGTATTCGACGGGGAACGGTCCGTTCAGGGGGCGGATCGGTGTGCGGGATCTGCTGGACGTGGTCGTGATCGGTCGCTTATGAGCCGTACCGCGTCACATTGCGGCTGCGAGCACAGCCCTGCCTCGGCCTCCGCCGCATCGCGGATCACCCTGATCCCGGCGATCGCCTCGGACGGGTCCCGGTCTCCGGTCTCCACGAGTCGCTCCAGCTCCCGCAGGCGCTCAGCCCGCACCGGATGGCGTTCCATCGCGACGAACACCGCCCAGGAGTGCACGAACGCGCGCAGAGGCGCCAGGCTCCGGGTCTGCTGGGCGCGTTGGTCGTGGCCTCGGAAAGGTGCTGCGTGAGGGCGGGAAGCCGGCTCGGGGCAATGCGGGCGACCGCGCGCCGCAGCGCGTCCGGGGTCAGCTCGGCAGGGGAATCGGCGGACCGGTTACCGGCATCTCCTACGCCGCCTCTCGAGCGGGGTGGCGGCAGTCGCGGCAGCGGCCCGGGAGCCCGACGGCAGGCGCTCCTTGGTGCGCGACAGGTACCCGTGCTTCTCCAGCTCCCGCAGTGCCGAGGCGATCCGCGTCTCGCCCTCGGGGAACTTGGCCGCCAGGACCTTGATGCCGACCAGGGCTCCGTCCGGCAGCGACTGGATGTGGGTGGCCAGACCGATCGCCGTCAGCGAGAGGTCGGGGTGCTGGGCCAGATGATTTCCGATGACGGTGAACTCCTCGTCGTGGCGTGCTTCCACGTGGGCGACTCCGAGGTGGGAACGGACGGATCGGGGGCGCGCGTGCGCGCTAAGGTGCTTCTCAGTCATCGGGAAGGTCTCTTCTTCCTGGGTGATCAGGCCCTCGTTCGGGATGGCAGTCCCGGCGGGGGCCGATTCGTTGTGCGGGGTCTGGTGAAGTCGACGGTGCCCGACCAACTCGGCGCGCCACCAGTCGAACTGGAGGTGATCACCCGAACAGGTGACCAGTGGTGCGGTTGATGACGGGCTGGGTGGGGCGGGGTGGGTTCTTTCCCTGGTTCTTTGTCTTTGGCGTCGGGCCCGACCGGGTCACAGGTCACCTCGATCCGGGGCCATTTCGGCCCATACGGTCTTGCCGCCGGCCGGTGCCTGGTCGACGCCCCAGCGGTCCGCGTACGCCGCGACGATCAGGAGGCCCCGTCCCGACTCCGCGCACTCCGCGCCCGCTTCCTGGATGTGCGGGAGCCGGTCACCCCGGGCGTCGGTCACCTCGACGCGCAGGGTGCCGTCCTCGTACAGCCTCAGCGCCAGCCTGAAGTCGCGGCCCAGGACCCGACCGTGCGTCACGGCGTTCGCGGCCAGCTCGGCGACGACGTCAGCGGAGCCGTCCAAGTACGTGCCCCACTCCTCCAGTTGCCGCTCCGTCAGCAGGCGGGCGAGGCGTGCGCCCCTGCGGGTGGCGGACAACAGGACCGTGAAGTGCTGGGTGAGGCTGACGACTTGCGGGGGGAATTTCTGGCTCATGTCACCCAGCGTGGTCATCCGCTCCTACTCTGAACAGCAACGGCCTCGGTACGTTCCGTGACTGTCCGGACGCTGAGCGGGGTCGTACGGCTCGTACAGAGGGAGGGGAAGACGCGTGGAGGACGAGGAGGCCGCGGCCGTTCTCAGGGCGGTCGGCCGGCAGATCAAGGTGTGGCGCGAGGCCGCCGGGATGAGGCAGGCGGAGTTCGGGGCCGCGATCGGGTACGGGGAGGAAATGGTCTCGTCCGTGGAGCGGGCGCGGCGGATTCCCAAGCCCGACTTCCTGGACAAGGCCGATGAGGTGCTTGGGGCGGGCGGCAAGCTGTCCGTGATGAAGGAGGACGTGGAGAAGGCTCGGTACCCGAAGAACGCCAGGGACTTGGGGAAGCTGGAGGAGGAGGCCGTCGAGCTGGGAGCCTACGCCGGCCTCAACATGCACGGGCTGCTGCAAACCCCGGAGTACGCACGTGCCCTGTACGCGATGCGGCAACCTGCCTTCACGGAGGATGAGATCGAACGCCACGTGGCCGCCCGCATGGCTCGGCAGTGCATCTTCGAGCGGACACCTCTACCGCTCCTCACCTTTGTCCAGGAAGAGGTGACGCTGCGGCGGCCGATCGGGGGCAGAATGGTGCTCCGGCGACAACTCGAACATCTGTTGAAGATGGGGGAGTTGCGGCACGTCGAGATCCAAGTGATGCCCACGGACCGGGAGGATCACGCGGGCATGATGGGGCCGTTGCGGGTACTGAAGCTCCGGAGCGGCAAGTCTCTGGGGCACTCGGAGGGGCAACTCCTGAGCCGCGTGATCAGTGAACCCCGGGACGTACAGATCCTGGAGATGCGCTATGGAATGATCCGGGCGCAGGCCCTCTCACCGCGGGAGTCACGGGCCTTCATCGAGAAAGTGTTGGGAGAAGAGACATGACCTCCGCCCTGGAGTGGTTCAAGAGCAGCTACAGCGGCAACGACGACTCCGACTGCGTCGAGGTCGCCATATCCCACCCCGCCATCCACGTCCGCGACTCCAAGGACCCGCGCCGCACCCCCCTCACCTTCGGGCCGCAGGCCTGGAGCGACTTCGTGGAGCGCACTCGTTAGCTTGGGCATGCCCTGACGCTGGTAGAGAATAGGCATGTCCACAACCACCTCAGGCACCACCAGACGCACCCTCCCCCTGGCCGCCACGGTCCTCACCGGCACCCTGGCCCTCTACATCGCCTTCGTCGCCTTCGGGAACATCACGGACTTCGGCACCAACCAGGACTTCGTCCGGCATGTTCTCGCCATGGACACCACGTTCAAGGACGACGACCTGATGTGGCGGGCCGTCACGGACACCGCGCTCCAGGACGCGGCGTACGTCGCGATCATCGTGTGGGAGACGGTCGCCGCGCTCGTCCTCCTCGCGGGTACGTGGTTCTGGGCGCGCGGCCCCCAGGCGCTGGCCCGGCGGATATCGACGTACGGGCTGCTGATGGTGATGCTGCTGTTCGGCGCCGGGTTCCTCGCGATCGGCGGTGAGTGGTTCGCGATGTGGCAGTCGCAGGACTGGAACGGGCTGGACGCGGCGACCCGGATCTTCCTGGTCAGCGGTGTCGTCCTGCTGGTGAACCACCTGCCCACCGGTCAGGCCGACCCCACTACTTGACGACCGTGACCTTCGTCCCCGCCGTCCCGAACGTCCACAGCGCCGAGCTGTCCGCCGACTTCATGCGGATACCGCCGGTCTGTGTGCCGGACGCGGCCGGCGGGGGCGAGGAGCCGTCCACCGCGGCGGAGAAGGCGATGTCGACACCGGACTTCCCGGCGAAGTAGACGATGTGCTCGATCTCCACGCCGTCCGAGCCCGTGGTGGCGTCCGTCCGGGTCCCGACCGTGTACGTGCCGGGGTCGGGGTCGACCGTGCCGGGCCACACCGTGAACGTGCGGCGGGGGCTGTCACTGGCGTCGACCAGCCACACCCGCCGCTCCCCCAGCGCGTAGACGATCCGCCGGCCGGTCCCGGAGTCGTCGGGCACGACCGGCGGGGCCGGCTTGCTCGGCTTGGGCTTGGCGCTGACGGACGCCGAGGGGCTGGGCCGGGTCGCCGCGGCCGTGGGGCGCTGCCCCTGCCCGGCCTGCACGGCCAGCACGACGACCGCCGCGATCGCCCCCACGGTCAGGCCGGACACCCAGGCCCAGGAGGGAAGCCGTCGGGCAGGCACGGGCACGCATCTCCTCAGTCTCCGACCCCCGACACACCGAGGGTCGGATCATCGTACTGTGCGTGCCTGAACGCCCCTCCCTCAGTCCAGCACCGGCAGCAGCTCCGGCAGGTGGCCGTCGGAGGCCGCCGCCGCCCGCTGCCGCTCCTCGGGGACCTCGCCGTACAGAGTGGTGCGGGGACGGGCCGGGCGGCCCGCCGCCTCGGCCACCGCCACCAGGTCGCGCACCGACTTGTAGGAGCCGTAGGACGAGCCCGCCATGCGGGAGATCGTCTCCTCCATGAGGGTGCCGCCCAGGTCGTTGGCACCGGAGCGGAGCATCTCCGCCGCACCCTCCGCGCCCAGTTTGACCCAGCTTGTCTGGATGTTCGGGATGTGGGGGTGCAGGAGCAGCCTCGCCATCGCCGTCACCGCCCGGTTGTCCCGCACCGAGGGGCCGGGGCGGGCGATGCCCGCCAGGTACACCGGGGCGTTCGTGTGGATGAAGGGGAGCGTGACGAACTCCGTGAACCCGCCCGTCCGCTGCTGGATGCCGGCCAGCGTGCGCAGGTGGCCCAGCCAGTGGCGGGGCTGGTCCACGTGGCCGTACATCATCGTGGACGAGGAGCGGATGCCCAGTTCGTGGGCCGTGGTGACCACCTCGATCCAGGTCGCCGTGGGCAGCTTGCCCTTGGTCAGGACCCAGCGGACCTCGTCGTCCAGGATCTCCGCCGCCGTACCGGGGATGGAGTCCAGGCCCGCCTCCTTGGCGGCGGTCAGCCACTCCCGGACGGACATCCCCGTCCGGCTCGCGCCGTTCACCACCTCCATCGGCGAGAAGGCGTGCACGTGCATGCCGGGGACGCGCTCCTTGACCGCCTTCGCGATGTCGAAGTACGCCGTCCCGGGCAGGTCCGGGTGGATGCCGCCCTGCATGCACACCTCCACCGCGCCCACGTCCCAGGCCTGCTGGGCGCGGTCCGCCACCTGGTCCAGGGACAGCGTGTACGCGTCGGCGTCCGTGCGGCGCTGCGCGAAGGCACAGAAGCGGCAGCCGGTGTAGCAGACGTTGGTGAAGTTGATGTTGCGGGTGACGACGTACGTCACGTCGTCGCCGTTCACCGACTTGCGCACGTCGTCGGCGATGCGGGTGAGGGCGTCCAGCGCCGGGCCGTCCGCGTGCAGCAGCGCCAGCGCCTCCTCGTCCGTCAGGCGCGTCGGGTCGTCCGCCGCCGTCCTCAGCGCCGCGCGCACGTCCGTGTCGATGCGCTCCGGGACCATGCCCGGGGCGGCCGCCTCGCGCAAGGCGCCCCAGTCGCCGTACACCTCGTCGAAGTCGTCGCGGCGGTCCGAGGTGCGGCCCTCGGTGTCGATCGTGGTGTGCAGGTCCGTACGGCCGGACGAGACGAACGCCTCGTCCGGCTCCTGCCAGGGCAGCCCCTCGGGCAGCGCCCCGGCACGCGCGAGGCCCGTCTCCGGGTCGGCGAGGGCCGCGACGTGCGGGCGCAGGCGCGGGTCCAGCCAGGGCTCGCCGCGGCGCACGAACTCCGGGTAGACACAGAGGCGTTCGCGCAGTTCGAAACCGGCCGCCGCCGACTTCTCCGCCAGCTCCTCGATCTGCGGCCAGGGGCGCTCGGGGTTGACATGGTCGATGGTCAGCGGGGAGACGCCGCCCCAGTCGTCGATGCCGGCGCCGATCAGCCGCTCGTACTCCGCGTCCACCAGGTTGGGCGGCGCCTGGAGGCAGGCCGACGGGCCCATGATGTGCCGGGCCACCGCCACCGTCGCGACCAGTTCGTCCAGTTCGGCGTCCGGCATGCCGCGCATCGCCGTGTCCGGCTTGGCGCGGAAGTTCTGGATGATCAGTTCCTGGATGCCGTGGTAGGCCCGGGAGACGCGGCGCAACGCGAAGAGGGACTCGGCACGCTCCTCGTAGGTCTCGCCGATGCCGATGAGGACGCCGGAGGTGAAGGGGACCGAGGAGCGGCCCGCGTCCTCCAGCACCCGCAGCCGTACGGCGGGTTCCTTGTCCGGGGAGCCGTGGTGCGGGCCGCCGGGCTCCGACCAGAGGCGCTCGGCCGTCGTCTCCAGCATCATGCCCATGCTCGGCGCCACGGGCTTCAGACGCTGGAAGTCCGTCCAGGTCATGACGCCCGGGTTGAGGTGGGGCAGCAGGCCCGTCTCCTCCAGGACGCGGATGGAGATGGCGCGGACGTAGGCGATGGTGTCGTCGTAGCCGTGCGCGTCGAGCCACTCGCGCGCCTCGGGCCAGCGGTCCTCGGGCTTGTCGCCGAGGGTGATGAGGGCTTCCTTGCAGCCGAGGGCCGCGCCCTTGCGGGCGATGTCGAGGACCTCGTCCGGCGACATGAACATCCCGTGCCCGGCGCGGCGCAGCTTGCCGGGCACGGTGACGAACGTGCAGTAGTGGCACTTGTCCCGGCACAGCCGGGTCAGGGGGATGAAGACGCTCTTCGAGTACGTGATGACGCCAGGTCGGCCGGCCGCTTCCAGTCCCGCGTCCCGCACCCGGGCGGCGGACGCGGCGAGGTCGTCGAGGGCCTCGCCGCGGGCCTGGAGCAGTACGGCCGCTTCGGTGACGTCGAGGGCGACGCCGTCACGGGCGCGTTTGAGGGCGCGACGCAGGGAGTTCTCGGTGGGGCCGGTTCCGGAGGTCGCGGAAGTCGTCATTCTTCGAGCATACGGTCGAGCTGATCAGTGCCCGGCGGTCACGCCAGGAAGCCGCCGTACCCGTCCAGCGCCCGCAGCACCTCCGCCTCACCGGCCGGCGGCAACTGCACGACGACCTCCTCGATGCCCAGCTCCGCGTAGTGCGCGAGCTTGCCCGGGGTGGGGAAGACGGCGTACGGGACGACCTGGAGGGCGGACGGGTCGCGGCCCGCGTCGGACCAGGCGGCGCGCAGCCGCGGCAGCGACTCGGACAGGCCGCGCCCGCCGATCGGCAGCCAGCCGTCGGCGTACTCGCAGATGTGCGTGAACAGCTTCGGCCCCGCGGCGCCGCCGACGAGCGTGCGGGGGCCCACGACCGGGCCGCGCGGCTTCTGCACGGGCTTGGGGTGCGCGTGGCTGGCGCGTACGCTGCCGAACTCGCCTGCGTGGCCGACCGGCTGCTCCGACCACAGGGCGCGCATCAACGCCATCCGGTCCCGGACCAGTTCGCGTCGCGTCCGCCACTCGACGCCGTGGTCGGCGGCCTCCTCGACGTTCCAGCCGTAGCCGAGGCCCAGCGTGAAGCGGCCGCCGGAGAGGTGGTCCAGGGTCGCGATCTGCTTGGCCAGATCGATCGGGTCGTGCTGGGCGACCAGCGTGATGCCGGTGCCGAGGCCGAGGTGCTCGGTGACGGCGGAGGCCTGGCCGAGGGCGACGAAGGGGTCGAGGGTGCGGCCGTACTCGGGCGGCAGGTCGCCGCCCGCCGGATACGGGGTGGTCCGCTCGACCGGGATGTGGGTGTGCTCGGGCAGATACAGCCCGGCGAAGCCCCGCTGCTCCAGCTCACGGGCGAGCCGGGTCGGGGTGATGGTCTCGTCCGTGAGGAAGATGGTGACGGAGATGCGCATGCCCCATCTCTACCCGGGGAACGTCCATCTGTCCATACCGACTGGTCGGGATCACGTGGTGCAGAAGGTGCCGCCCCGAGGTGTTCCGGAGTTCACGCCGGGCGCCCATGCTGGGCGGCATGTGTGACGACGACGCAGGGATCGGAAGACGCACGCTGTTCGTGACGGGGACCGCCGCCGCGCTTACGCTCTCGGGTGTGAGCTTCGCGGCGGGCGCCGGCCGGCAGCAGACGAAGACCGTGCGGGGCACCCTCCCGCCCGGTTCACCCGACTTCGTGTACGTGCCGGTGGACATCCCCGCCGGAGTACGGGAGCTCAAGGTCGCCTACACCTACGACCGCCCCTCGGTCCCCGCCGGCACCGCGGGCAACGCCCTCGACATCGGCATCTTCGACGAGCGCGGCACCGACCTGGGCGGCCAGGGCTTCCGGGGCTGGTCGGGCGGGGCGCGCACGGAGTTCCTCATCCGGGCCGACGAGGCGACCCCCGGCTACCTCCCGGGCCCGGTGCGGCGCGGCACGTGGCACATCGCGCTGGGCCCGTACACGGTGGCGCCGCAGGGGCTGACGTACGAGATCACGATCACGCTGACGTACGGCGAGCCCGGCGCGGCGCCGGCCGTCGTGTACCCGCCGGAGCGGGCCAGGGGGCGGGGCCGGGACTGGTACCGGGGCGACTGCCATCTGCACTCCTGGCACTCCGACGGCCGCCGTACACCCGCCGAGATCGGGGCGCTGGCGCGGGCGGCCGGGCTGGACTTCGTCAACAGCTCGGAGCACAACACCCACTCCGGGCACGCGCACTGGGCCGACGTCGCGGGCGAGGACCTGCTGGTGATGCTGGGCGAGGAGATCACCACCCGCAACGGCCACGTGGTCGCGCTCGGCACCGACCCCGGCACCTTCGTCGACTGGCGCTACCGGGCCCGCGACAACCGCTACGGCCGGTTCGCCCGCCAGGTCCGCAAGGCCGGCGGCCTGGTCGTACCGGCCCACCCGCACTCCAACTGCATCGGCTGCAACTGGAAGTTCGGCTTCGGCGAGGCGGACGCGATCGAGGTGTGGAACGGCCCCTGGACGCCCGACGACGAGATGGCGCTGGCCGACTGGGACAGCATGCTGGCCGCGTCCGCGCGCGCGGAGGGACGGGAGGCCGGGCGGGACTGGATCCCGGCGATGGGCAGCAGCGACGCCCACCGGGACCCGGACGTCGTCGGCCACCCGCAGACCGTCGTCCTCGCCGACGACCTGACCCGCGAGGCCGTCCAGGAGGGCATCCGCGCGGGCCGCTCCTACGTCGCCGAGTCCCGCAGCGTGTCCCTGTCCTTCACGGCGTCCGGCGGGCGGGCCCGACACGCGGGCATCGGCGAGCGGTTGCAGGTCGACCGGGAGACGCCGGTGACGGTACGCCTGGAGGTGGGCGGGGCGCCGCGGTGCGTGGTCCGCTTCGTCACCGACCAGGGCCCGCTGCACACCAGCGCCCCGCTGCCGGTGTCCGGCGCGGGCGTCGTGGAGTGGCGCACCACGCCCTCGTACGCGGCGTACGTCCGCGCCGAACTGCGGCACGAGACGGCTCTCGGTCCGCTGCCGGGCGCGATGGCGGCGTTCACGAACCCGATCTTCCTGGGGCGCGCGTGAGGTGACCTACAGGGCCAGGTCCGCGACGACGGCCAGGTGGTCGGAGGGCCAGACGCCGTCCACCGGGCCGTCGCCCGCGCGCCGGACGGAGCGGACATGGCCGAGTCCGTCCGGGCCGGGCGGGCCGACGTGGACGTAGTCGATGCGGGCGCCGGGCGGGTGGCCGGCGGCCACGTAGGGGTTGGCCGGATCCCAGGTGTGGGACGGGGCGGCGGGGTCGGCGTACTCCCAGGCGTCGAGCAGGACCTGGCGGGGCACGGCCGGGGCGGTGCGGTAGCCGCCGAAGAGGCGGATCTCGTCCGAGTCGGGCCAGGCGTTGAAGTCGCCGGTGACGACGGGCGGGTACGGGGTGCCGGCCCGGTGCTCGGCGACGAACTCGGCGAGCGCGCCGACCTGGCCGCAGCGGATGGCCGAGGCGTGCAGCTGCGAGGTGAGATGGGTGGTGAAGAAGGGCACGCCGTACGAAGGTGTGGCCAGGCGGGCGTAGAGGGCCAGACGGCCGTCGTCGACCTCCGTGGGCGCCGGGAGGGGGAGGACGGCCTGTTCGGTGATCGGCCAGCGGCTGAGGACGGCGTTGCCTATGCCGACCGTCGGATCGCCGATGCGTCGCTGCCAGCGCTCGGGGGCGTGCGAGGGGGCCCAGGTCCAGTGCAGGCCCAGCTCGCCGGCCAGCCACCCGGCGAGGTTCTCGCCGCCGGCCTCCCACACCTCCTGAAGGCCCACCACGTCGGGACGCAGCTCGCGCAGCGCGCCGAGGATCGCCTTCTGCCGCTGTGCCCAGGGCCCGAACCGCCACCACAGGTTCCAGGTCACGACCCGCATGCCCACCGTCCTCGTCGCGCCGCGTTGCGAGGACCATTGAAGCAACACCCGCCCCGTCACGACACAGGAGTCGCCACACCGATGAGCCGCATAGACGACCTCAGATTCCGCGTCGCCACGACCTTCCAGCGCCGCGTCCTCAACCCCGTCCTGCGCCGGGTCCCCCTCCAGACCCTGCTGGAGACCACCGGCCGTGTCTCCGGTCTCCCCCGCCGCACCCCGGTGGGCGGGCGCCGCGTCGGCGACTCCTTCTGGCTGGTCTCCGAATTCGGCGACCGCTCCCAGTACGTCCGCAACATCCACGCCGATCCGAGGGTGCGGGTGCGGCTCGGCGGACGGTGGCACGAAGGGACCGCCCACCTGCTGCCGGACGACGATCCGAAGGCCCGGCTGCGGGACCTGCCGATGATGAACAGCTCGGCGGTGCGGGCCATCGGCACGAACCTGCTCACGGTGCGGGTGGACCTGGAGGACGGCAAGGCCCGCCCCTGACGGCCGTTCGGGCGAGGCGGGCGCGTGGCGTGCCGGGGCCCGGTGACCGGAGTCGTATTTTCCCGTCGTATGAAGGACGTTTCCGGAGACTGCGCGCCCACGCCCACCCGTCGCACCGCACTCGCCGGGCTGGTCGGCGGAGCCGGCGCCGTACTGGCCGCCGGGTGCACCCCGACCGGCGCGAGCGCGCCCGCGGCCCGCGCCACCACCACCGCATCCGCGACGGCGGGCGGGCCCACCCCGGGCGTGATGACGCTGTTCGACGATCCGGGGTTCAACTTCAGCGGGCTGATGGCGCTCGGCGGGTCCGGCCAGGGCGCCGGTGAGGTCGGCGAGGTGCTCACCGCCGTCAACGCCATCAACAAGGCGGGCCTGTCCGCCCAGTCCTTCGTCAGCACCTTCAAGAAGCTCGGCGACCAGCTCATGGCGGCGCCCGCGGGCAGCAGGCCCGACGACCAGACCACCCGGTGGCGCGCGCTGCGGGCCGCGCAGTACTACGGCCAGGCGCTGTTCTTCGTCCTCGGCTCGGACGACCCGGGCAGCGAGGAGCGGATGTACCAGGCCGGACGTGGGGCCTGGGACAAGTTCTGCGGCCTGTGCGATCCGGCACCGGTCACCGCGAACGTCCCGTACGGGAGGACGCCGCTGCCCGTGTGGTTCTTCCGGCCGGACACGTCCGTGCGGCGCCGCCCCACGGTGATCCTCACGAACGGCAGCGACGGGCAGAACGTCGACATGTGGACGTACGGCGTCCGGGCCGCCCTGGAACGCGGCTGGAACGCCCTCGTCTACGACGGGCCCGGCCAGGGACAGCTGCTCTTCGTGGACCAGGTGGTCTTCACCCCGACCTGGGAGAAGGTCGTCGGCCCGCTCGTCGACTGGCTGACCGCCCGATCCGACGTGGACCCGGACAGGATCGCCCTGACCGGGCTGAGCATGGCGGGCGACCTGGCGCCCCGGGCCGCGGCCTACGAGAACCGGCTCGCCGCCGTGGTGGCGATGCCCGGCTGCCTGACGCCCTGGCTGGGCTTCCCCCCGGAGGTCCGAGAGATCCTCACCCCGAACAAGGCCGAGACCAACAACATCTGGAACAAGGAGGTCGTCCCCGAGCTGCCCGCCGCCGACGCCGCGACGCTGAGGAAGCGCTTCGAGCCCTTCTCCGTGCAGGCGATGCTCGACGCCCGCCAGGGCAGGATGTTCACCGACTTCTACACGCCCGCCAAGCGCATCGAGGCGCTGGACATCACGGACGTCGTGGGCCGGATCAAGATGCCCACGCTGGTCCTGGACTACGAGGACGAGCAGTTCTACCCCGGCCAGGCCCGCCAGATGTTCGACAAACTGACCTCGCCCAAGGACTACGTCAAGCTCACCGCGGCCACCGGAGCGCAGCTGCACTGCTCCCCGATGGCACCGCAGCAGCACTGCGAGGTCGTCTTCGACTGGCTGGACGAGACGCTGCCGGCCGACTGACCTCCCGGCCCCTCACCCCGGCCACACGATCGCCTGCACCTCGCTGTAGGCGTGCAGGGCGTACGAGCCGACGTCGCGGCCCACGCCGCTGCGCTTGAAACCGCCGAACGGCGCCTCCATGTTGCGCCCGACCGTGTTGACGCCGACGCCGCCGGCCCGCAGACGGCGGGCCACCCGGAAGGCGCGGGCCACGTCACCGGACCAGACGTAGTCGATGAGGCCGTAGTCGCTGTCGTTGGCCAGGGCCACGCCCTCGTCCTCGTCGTCGAACGGGACGACGACGACCACCGGGCCGAAGATCTCCTCGCGGGCCACCCGCATGTCGTTGGTGCAGTCCGCGAGGAGGGTCGGCGCGACGTAGAAGCCGGTGTCCAGGGGCGGCCGTTCGCCTCCGGTGACGACCACCGCACCCTCCTTGCGGCCGAGTTCGACGTACGATTCCACGCGGTCCCGGTGCGCCGCCGAGATCAACGGGCCGACCACCGTGTCCCGCTCCCGGGGGTCACCGACCTTCAGACGGCCCGCGTAGGCGGCCAGTTGCTCGACCAGGCGGTCGTACACACCCCGCTGGGCCAGCACCCGGGTCGGTGCCGTGCAGATCTGGCCGCTGTAGAAGGAGTACGTCGTGCCGATGCCGGCCACCGCGGAGGTGATGTCCGCGTCGTCGAACACGACCGCCGCGCCCTTGCCGCCCAGCTCCATCAACTGGCGCTTCATGGACCGCCCGCACACCTCGGCGATGCGCTGCCCGACGGCCGTGGAGCCGGTGAAGCTCACCATGTCGACGTCGCCGGACTCGACGGCCGCCTCGCCGACGCCGGCCGACCGGCCGGAGACGACGTTGACGACGCCCCTGGGCGCACCGGCGGTCTGGAGCGCCTCCGCCATCCGGTACACGGAGAGCGGGTCCTGCGGGGCCGGCTTCACCACCACCGTGTTGCCCATGGCCAGGGCGGGGGCCACCTTCCCGGCCGTGTTCGCCCAGGGGTTGTTGTAGGAGGTGACGCAGGTGACGACACCGACGGGCTGGCGCACGGCCAGCGCGCCCATGACGCCGGCCCTCCCCTCCCCCACTGCCCTGAAGGCGTGGGAGGTGCCCCCACCGGCCTCGTTGATCTGCGGCGCGATCGGCCACTCGGCGGGCTCGATCCGCGCGTACCGGCGGAAGCGGGCGGCGGCGACCCCGACCTGCATGCGCCGCGCCGTGACCGTGGTCGCCCCGGTCTCCGCGCGGGCCAGCTCCGTGTACGGCTCCAGGTGGCCCGCGATGACGTCCGCCGCCCGGGCGAGGATCGCCGCCCGCTCCTCGGGTGCCGTGCGCGACCACGGTCCGAATGCCTCGCGGGCGGCGGCGCAGGCCGAGCGCACCTGCTCGGGCGAGGCCTCCGGCGCCCACCCGACGGTCTCCTCGGTCGCCGGGTCGGTCACCTCGTAGGCGCCGCCGTCCGGCTCGACCCACGCCCCGTCGATGTACAGCCGCCGGCTCACCGGGTGCTCACCGTGCGGGTGTCCCGCCCCGACCGCAGCACCCGCCCCGGCACCGCCCCGCTCACCACGTCGTCCCGGATCGCCTCGACGCCGTTGACCCAGACCGCCCGCACGCCGATCGCCCGGGAGTCGAGCCGGGGGCTGTCGCCCGGCAGGTCGTGCACCAGGGTGGCCGTTCCCGCGTCGACGCGCTCCGGGTCGAACAGGACGAGGTCGGCGTGGAAGCCCTCCTGGATCCGGCCCCGGTCCCTCAGCCCGAAGAGCCGGGCCGGATCGTCGGTCAGCATCTTCACCGCCTGCTCCAGGCCCACCAGCTTCCGCCCCCGCAGACAGTCCCCGAGGAAGCGCGTGGTGTACGGCGCCCCGCACATGCGGTCCAGGTGCGCGCCCGCGTCGGAGCCGCCGAGCAGGACGTCCTCGTGCCGCCAGGTCTCGGCGCGCAGCGCCCAGGACGCGGCGTCGTTGTCGGTGGGCATGGGCCACAGGACCGTGCGCAGGTCGTCGTTGGCGCAGATCTCGACCAGGCAGGCGAAGGGTTCCTGACCGCGTTCGGCGGCGATGTCACGTACCACCCGGCCCGACACCCCGGCGTTCTCCGCGCTGTACGTGTCACCGACGACGTACCGGCCGAAGTCCGTCAGCCGCCGGAAGACGCCCGCCTCCTTGGACGCCGCCCGCTCCAGCATCCCCGCCCGTACGGCGGGATCCCGCAGCCGCCGGATCCGCTCGGGCACGGGCAGGCCGAGGACCTCGCCCCAGCCCGGGATGAGGTTGAGCGCGCAGAAGGTGCCCAGTGACATGTTCATCGGCGTGAGGATCGGCATCGTCAGCGCCACGACCCGGCCGCCCGCCTTGCGGGCCCGCTCGCTCGCCAGCAACTGGCGGGGCACACGCTGCGGGACCGACGCGTCGATCGTCAGGACGTTCCAGTTCAGGGGGCGTCCGGCCGCCGCGCTCATCTCCACGAACAGGTCGATCTCGGCGTCGCTGAACTGGTCCAGGCAGCCCGCGACGATCGCCTCGATCTGCGTCCCCTCGCGCTCGCCGACCGCGCGGGAGAGGGCCAGCAGCTCGGCGGGCCCGGCGTGCCGCGAGGCGACCGGTTGCCCGTCGCCGTCCGAGTGGGTGGACGACTGGGTGGTGGACAGCCCCCAGGCCCCGGCGTCCATGGCGTCGTGCAGCAGCCGCACCATGGCGGCGAGCTGCTCCTCGGTCGGCCGGCCGCCCACCGCGTCCGGCCCCATCACGTACCGGCGCAGGGCGCAGTGCCCCACCATGAAACCGGCGTTGACGGCGATCCGCCCCTCCAGGGCGTCCAGGTACTCCCCGAACCCGTGCCAGTTCCAGGGGGCACCCTCCTCCAGCGCGACGAGCGACATCCCCTCGACCTTGGACATCATCCGGCGCGTGTAGTCGGCGTCCTCGGGCCGGTCCGGATGGAGCGGCGCGAGCGTGAACCCGCAGTTCCCGCCTGCGACGGTGGTGACCCCGTGGTTGAGCGAGGGCGTCGCGTACGGGTCCCAGAACAGCTGGGCGTCGTAGTGGGTGTGGGGGTCCACGAACCCGGGCGCGAGGACGAGCCCGGCGGCGTCCTCGCTGGTACGGGCCGCTTCGGTGAGGTGGCCGACGGCGGCTATCCGGCCGTCCCGGATGCCGACGTCGGCGCTGCGGGCGGCCGCCCCGGTGCCGTCGACGACGGACGCGCCTCTGATGACGTGATCAAGCATGACGCTCCTCCTGCAACTCAACTCCTCAGACCCCCTGCCGGAACCGGGACGTCCTGTGCACCGGATCCGTGTCGATCTTCGGAATCACGTGCTCCCCGACCAGCCGGATCGTCTGCAGGGTCTCCTGCTTCGGCACCCCCACCGGCAACCCGAAGCTCAGCTGGTCCGCACCCGCCTGCTCCCACCGCTCGCACTGCCGCAGCACCTCGTCCGGATCACCGCAGATCAGCAGCTCCTCCTCGATGAGCACCTCCACGAACTCCGCCGTGTACTCGGGCAGCGTCTGCGGCCACACCGGGAACCCCTCGGGCCGCGGGAAGGTGTCGTGGTACCGGAACACCAGCGAGGGCAGGTAGTGCAGCCCACCGTTCACGGCGATCCGTATCGCCTCGTCGTGCGTCGGCGCGCAGATCGCGGTGGTCGTCACCATCACGTTGTCGTTGACGAAGTCCCCGATCGGCTCCGCGTCCACGACCGCCGTCTTGTACTGCTCCAGCACCCACTCCATGTCGGCCACCTTCTGCACGCTGAAGCCCAGCACCCCGAGCCCCTTGCGGGCCGCCATGGCGTAGGACGGCGGTGACCCGGCCGCGTACCACATCGCGGGGTGGGACTTCCCGTACGGCTTGGGCAGCACCTTGCGGGGCGGCAGCGACCAGTGCTTGCCCTGGAAGCCGGCGTACTCGTCCTGGAGCCACATCTTGGGGAACTCGGCGATCGTCTCCTCCCAGATCTCCTTCGTGTAGTTCATGTCGGTGATGCCGGGGAGGAACCCGAGGATCTCGTGCGAGCCCGCGCCCCGGCCGCTGCCGAACTCGAAGCGGTTGCCGCTGAGGTGGTCGAGCATGGCGACCTTCTCGGCGACCTTCACCGGGTGGTTGACCTGGGCGAGCGGGTTGAAGATGCCCGAGCCCAGGTGGATGCGCTCGGTCGCGTGCGCGAGGTAGCCGAGGAACACGTCGTTGGCGGAGAGGTGCGAGTACTCCTCCAGGAAGTGGTGCTCGGACGCCCAGGCGTACTTGAAGCCGGACCGGTCCGCCTCGATGACGTACTCGGTCTCCTCCATCAGCGCCTTGTGCTCGGCGAGCGGGTCGGTCTCGGCGCGCTTGCCCACGTATCCCTGTACAAAGAGCCCGAATTCCACGGAGGTTCACCGTCCTCTGTTTCTGACGCTCCGTCAGATCGTCGTGCGGCCGACTGTGGCACCACCTGTGCGCACCGTCAATAGCTGACGGGCCATCAGACGATGGTGACTCCGGCCAGCCAGCCGCCGTCGATCACGAACGGCTGTCCGGTGATGTAGGAGGAGTCGTCGCAGCTCAGGAAGAGGGCCAGCCGGGCCACCTCCTCGGGCCGCCCCACCCGGCCGAGCGGCACCAGCTTGCGGTACAGCCCGTCCAGGGCCCGGCGTGTCTCCTCGGGGTCGGCGCCGGGAGCCAGCGCGGCCGGATTGGACATGGCCGTGTCGACCGCGCCGGGGCACACGGCGTTCACGCGGATCCGGCGATGGGCCAACTCCAGCGCGGCGACGCGGGTGAGGCCGAGGACGGCGTGCTTGGTCGCCGCGTACGTGCCGACGGCGGCCATGCCGGTCATCCCCGTGTACGAGGCGGTGTTCACGATCGTGCCGCCGTCCGCCATCTCCGGGGCGACGGCCCGGATGCCGAGGAAGCAGCCGACCTGGTTGACCTGGACGACCTGCATGAACTCGGTCAGCGGCGTGTCCACCAGGGCGTTGAGGCGCAGGATGCCGGCGTTGTTCACGAGCCCGTCGATCCGGCCGTACGCCTCCTTGGCGGCGGCGACGGCGGCGGACCACTGGTCCTCGCGGCCCACGTCGAGATGGACGTAGCGCGCGCCGATCTCCTTGGCGAGGGCCTCGCCCTGGTCGTCGAGGACGTCGGTGACGACGACGTCGGCACCCTCCTCCCGGAACAGCCGGGCCTCCTGCTCCCCCTGCCCCCGCGCCGCACCGGTGACGATCACGACACGTCCGTCCAGTTTGCCCATATCTCACTCCTGGGTCAGCAGCGGGCCGATGTCCCGCCCGAACGCCTCGATCTGGTCCTCGAGTTCGGTGCGGCTCCGGCTGCGCAACCGCACCTGGATCTGGTGCACGCCCATCGCCGGGTACTCGCGCAGCGACTCGGCGAGGGCCTCGGGGGGGCCGCTGATCGTGCGCCGCCCGACGTCCCAGGCGGGCCGGCCGACGTACAGCGGCTCGGCGATCGCGCCGACGGTGAGCGGCGTGTCGACGCCCGCCTGGGCGCGCAACCGCCGCAGCGTGGCGATCTGACCGGGCAGCCGGTCACGGGGGTCGCCCTGCGGCAGCCAGCCGTCACCCTTGAGCGCGGCCCGGCGCACCGCCGCCGGGGACGATCCGCCCACCCATAGAGGGACGTGCCGCTGGGCGGGCCGGGGCAGCTGCCCGAGTCCCTCGAAGTCGTGGAGCTTTCCGTGGTGGACGGGGAACTCCTCCGGCCCGAGCGCGGCCCGCAGCGCGTCGATGGTCTCGTCCAGCACGGCCCCGCGCTGGGTGAAGTCCACCCCGAGCGTCTCGAACTCCTCCCGTACGTGACCGGCGCCGACGCCGAGGATCAGCCGCCCCCCGCTGAGATGGTCGAGGGTGGCGTACTGCTTGGCGGTGAGCAGGGGGTGGCGCAGGCCGACCACGGCGACATGGGAGAGCAGCCGGACGCGTTCGGTGACGGCGGCCAGGTGGGCCAGGGTGGCCACAGGGTCGTACCAGACCGTGCTCATCGCGGGAGCGAGGCGGCGCGGGACGCCGACGTGGTCGCACCAGGCGACGTAGCAGAACCCGGCGCGGTCGGCGGCGCGGGCGACGGCCCCCCCCCCGTGACCGCCCCCGCCCGCCCCCCCCGGGGGGGGGGGGTGGGGGGTG
>NZ_JBFBJT010000045.1:0-49425 GCF_040686175.1 Streptomyces sp. NPDC086077
GCCCTTCTCACCCGAGGGCAGCGCGCGGTCCCATGCGTGGGCAAAAGGATTCAGCACTGCCCCTCGCCGCCGCTCCCGCCGTCCACCAACGTGTCCAGGAGCGTCCCCAGCACCCGCCGTTCCACGTCCGTCAGCGGCGCCAGGATCTCCTCCGCCGCCGACCTCCGTGCCCCGTGCAGCTCGCGCAGCGTCTCGCGTCCCTGGTCCGTCAGTTCGATCCGGATCACCCTGCGGTTGGTCGGATCGGGTGCCCGGCGCACCTGGCCGTTCGCCTCCAGCCCGTCGACCAGCGTGGTCACGGCCCTCGGGACGACCTCCAGCCGTCCGGCCAGGTCGGCCATGCGAGGTGGTGCGTCGTACTCCCCGAGGGTGCGCAGGAGGCGGGACTGGGCTGGAGTGATGCCAAGGATGCGCTGCTGGAGATGGCGCTTCTGGATCCGGTGCACCCGGCGGGTGAGCCGCAGCAACTGCTCGGCGAGCAGTCCGTCGGGATCGGGCGTGGTCATGCGGGGAACAATATCAGGACGCCATTCATTGTGAGTATAGGTAACAATGAGCTACGCTCCATCAGTCAGCATCGACTCATCTACGTAGGAGCCCATGAAGCCCGACCATGAACCCGCCTGGACGCCGCCTGCCGACAGTCAGGAGCAGCCCCGGCAGGTGCGCCGCATCCTCAAGCTCTTCCGCCCCTACCGAGGCCGGCTCGCCGTCGTGGGCCTGCTCGTGGCCGCCGCGTCGGTCGTATCGGTCGCCACGCCCTTCCTGCTGAAGGCGATCCTGGACACGGCCATTCCCCAGGGCCGCACCGGGCTGCTCACCCTGCTGGCCCTCGGCATGATCCTCAGTGCCGTCCTGACCAGCGTTTTCGGTGTCCTGCAGACCCTCATCTCCACTACCGTCGGCCAGCGCGTCATGCACGACCTGCGCACCGCGGTCTACGGCCGCCTGCAGCGCATGTCCCTCGCCTTCTTCACCCGCACCCGGACCGGCGAGGTCCAGTCCCGCATCGCCAACGACATCGGCGGCATGCAGGCGACCGTCACCTCCACCGCCACCTCCCTGGTCTCCAACTTCACCAGCGTCGTCGCCACGGTTGTCGCGATGCTCGCCCTGGAGTGGCGGCTGACCGTCGTCTCGCTGCTCCTGCTGCCGGTGTTCGTGTGGATCAGCCGCAGGGTCGGCGACGAGCGCAGAAAGATCACCACCCAGCGCCAGAAGCAGATGGCCACGATGGCGGCGACGGTCACCGAGTCGCTCTCGGTCAGCGGCATCCTGCTCGGCCGGACCATGGGCCGTGCCGAGTCGCTGACGCAGTCCTTCGCGGACGAGTCGGACCGCCTGGTGAACCTCGAAGTGCGGTCGAACATGGCCGGCCGCTGGCGGATGGCGGTCATCACGATCGTCATGGCCGCCATGCCGGCAGTCATCTACTGGACCGCGGGCCTCGTCCTCCACGTCGGCGGCCCCGGTGTCTCCATCGGCACGATCGTCGCCTTCGTCTCCCTTCAGCAGGGCCTGTTCCGCCCAACGGTCAGCCTGTTGAGCACTGGTGTGCAGATCCAGACGTCGCTGGCCCTGTTCCAGCGCATCTTCGAGTACCTGGACCTGCCCGTCGACATCACCGAACGCGAGCGGCCGACCCGCCTCGACAAGGTCAGGGGCGAGGTCCGCTTCGAGGGCGTCGAGTTCCGCTACGACGGCAAGGGCAGCCCGATCCTCGACGGCATCGACCTCACCGTCCCGGCCGGCGGCAGCCTCGCGATCGTCGGCCCGACCGGCGCCGGAAAGTCCACGCTGGGCTACCTCGTGCCGCGGCTGTACGACGTCACGGGCGGCCGTGTCACCCTTGACGGGGTCGACGTCCGTGACCTCGACTTCGACACCCTCGCGCGAGCGGTCGGCGTCGTCTCCCAGGAGACGTACCTCTTCCATGCCTCGGTCGCCGACAACCTCCGTTTCGCCAAGCCCGACGCCACGGACGAGGAACTGCACGCGGCGGCCGGAGCGGCCCAGATCCACGACCACATCGCGGCCCTGCCCGACGGCTACGACACGATCGTCGGAGAGCGAGGCCACCGCTTCTCCGGCGGCGAGAAGCAGCGCCTGGCCATCGCGCGCACCATCCTGCGCGATCCGCCCGTTCTGATCCTCGACGAGGCGACGAGCGCGCTGGACACCCGCACCGAGCACGCCGTCCAGCAGGCGATCGACGCCCTGTCGGCCAATCGGACGACGCTCACGATCGCGCACCGGCTGTCCACTGTCCGGGGGGCCGACCAGATCCTCGTCCTGGACTCCGGCAGCGCGGTCGAGCGGGGGACGCACGAGGAACTGCTGGAAGTGGACGGGAGGTATGCGGCGCTGGTCCGGCGGGACGCCCAACTGGAGCCGACAAGATGAAGATATGCCGGGTTTGTGGCGATATGCGGGTTACCGTGCCCGCATGCAGATGAACACTCCGCCACGGAGCACGACTCGCACGATTCGACTGACGCGCCGGGGCCGTGCCGCCCTCGTCGCGACCGGAGCCGTCGTGGCAGGCACCGCCGTGGCGGTGCCGCTGCTGACCCTCGGAGGCGAGGAGAGGCCGGCCAAGCCGGCCACGCTGGTGATCCCGGAGGGTTGGCGCGCCGGCCAGGTCTACGCCGCCATCGACAAAGCCCTCGCCCTGCCCGCCGGCACCACGAGGAAGGCCGTACCCCGAGCCCACCTCCCACTGCCGAACGAGGCCGAGGGCAACCCCGAGGGCTATCTCTTCCCGGCCACCTATCCGCTGCCGGAGGGGACGACGCCGGAGAAGGTGCTGGCCACGATGGTCGACACCGCCAACAAGAAGTTCAACGGGGCGCCGGTCGCCGCCGGTGCGCAGCGCAACGCCATGAACGTCTATCAGGCGGTCACCATCGCCAGCATCGTTCAGGCCGAGGCCGCCACCAAGGCCGACATGGGGAAGGTCGCCCGAGTCGTCTTCAACCGGCTGGAGCGCGGCATGCCGCTCCAGATGGACTCCACCATCAACTACGCGCTGAACCGCCACACGCTCAAGACGACGCTCGGCGACACGCGTATCGACAGCCCCTACAACTCGTACCAGCGCATGGGTCTGCCGCCCACGCCCATCGACAACCCCGGCGAGCAGGCGGTGCGCGCCGCGCTCAACCCGACCCAGGGGGACTGGCTGTACTTCGTCACGGTCAAGCCGGGCGACACCCGCTTCACGGCCGACTACGCGCAGCACCAGCGCAACGTCACCGAGTTCAACGCCCACCAGAGGAGCCAGAGCCCGGCACGCTGAGCCGACGGGACATCACGACCGGGCCTGCCGCGGCGTGAGCGGCCCCTTGTCCCGTAGCAGCGGAGGGGTCACGCGGCGACCGACTCCCCCTGCTCGCCCAGCTCTCCGCGCCCTCCCCGCGCCCTTCCGGCTCTTCCGGCGCTTTCGTCCCTGTCTTCCGTGTCCCCCCTGTCCTCCCTCTCCTCCGTCTTCGCCAGCAAGCGGCCGATCTCCCGCACCGCCGCCCGGCCCGCCCGGTTGGCGCCGATGGTGCTGGCCGACGGGCCGTAGCCCACGAGATGGACCCGGGGGTCGGAGACCGCACGGGTCCCGTCCACCCGGATGCCGCCGCCCGGCTCGCGCAGCCGTAGGGGCGTGAGGTGTTCGATGGCGGGCCGGAAGCCGGTTGCCCAGAGGATGACGTCGGCGTCGACGTGCCGTCCGTCCTTCCACTCCACGCCCTCCGGAGTGATCCGGTCGAACATCGGCTGCCGGTCCAGCACCCCGTCGGCCAGACCCTGCCGAACGGCGTCGTTCAGCGGCAGCCCGGTCACGGAGACCACACTCCGCGGCGGCAGCCCTTGCCGTACGCGCTCCTCGACGAGTGCCACCGCCGCGCGTCCGGCGTTCTCGTCGAACGGTCCCTCACGGAAGACCGGCGGCCTGCGGGTCACCCAGGTGGTGGCGGCCGCGTACGGGGCGATCTCCAGCAGATGCTGCGTGCCGGAGGCCCCACCGCCCACCACGGCCACCCGCTGACCGGCGAACTCCTCGGGCCCGGGATACTGCGCGGTGTGCAACTGCCGTCCGCGGAAGGTCTCCTGGCCCGGATAGCGCGGCCAGAAGGGCCGGTCCCAGGTCCCGGTCGCGTTGATCAGCGCCCGTGCGGCCCAGTCCCCGGCGGAGGTCTCGACAAGGAGCCGCCCGTCGGCGCCCTCCCGGACCGCCCGTACGTCGACCGGCCGCCGCACCCGCAGGTCGAACTCCCGCTCGTACGCGGCGAAGTACTCCCGGATCACCTCGGAAGACGGCCGCGCCGGATCGGCGCCCGTCAGCTCCCTCCCCGGCAGCGCGTGCATCCCGTGCACCCTGCCGTACGTCAGCGAGGGCCAGCGGAACTGCCAGGCCCCGCCAGGTCCGGGCGAGTGGTCCAGCACCACGAAGTCACGGTCCGGCTCGAACCCGGTCCGCCGCAGGTGATAGGCGCCGGCCAGACCTGCCTGACCAGCGCCTATGACGACAACCTCGACCTCGCGCGTGTTGTTCACATTTCTACGAACAGCGCCACGGCCGTGGATCTTCCCGCGGGGCAACCAGGGCGATCCGGGCGACCAGGGGAATCAGCGCGCGACCGATGGAAGCAAGGCGACCCGGGAAGTCAAGGCGACCGGGGACATCGGATCACCGTCCGCTCGACACGAGCAGCGGCGCACCCGCCGCCTCCGGCGTGCCGCCCAGCAGCCCCCGCGCCGCCAGCTCCGGGATCACGCCCTCCCCGAACCAGTACGCCTCCTCCAGATGCGGATAGCCGGAGAGCACGAAGTGCTCGACGCCCAGCGCGTGGTACTCCGCGATCCGTTCGGCGACCTCGGCATGACTGCCGACCAGCGCGGTCCCGGCCCCGCCACGGACGAGGCCGACGCCCGCCCAGAGGTTCGGGTAGATCTCCAACTGCTCCCGCGAGCCCCCGTGCAGCGCCAGCATCCGTCGCTGCCCCACCGACTCGCTGCGCCCGAGCGTCGCCTGCGCCGCGGCGATCGTGTCGGCGTCGAGGTCGTCCAGCAACCGGTGTGCCACCGCCCAGGCCTCGGCGGAGGTGTCGCGTGAGACGGTGTGGAGCCGGATGCCGAAGCGGACCGTGCGGCCCTCCCGGCGGGCCAGCGTGCGGATCCAGCCGATCTTCTCCGCGACCTGAGCCGGCGGCTCCCCCCAGGTCAGATAGACATCGGCATGCCGTGCCGCGACCGGCCCGGCCGCGGCCGACGACCCGCCGAAGAACAGTTCCGGCAGTGGGTCGGGCGGCAGCGCGGTCAGTCCGCCCTCGACGTCGTAGTGCCTGCCGTGGAAGTCGTACGGCCGGCCCTGCCACACCCCGCGTACGACCGACAGGAACTCGTCGGTGCGGGAGTACCGCTCGTCATGGTCGAGGTGGTCGCCGAAGCGGCGCTGCTCGGCGGCGTCGCCGCCGGTGACGACGTTGAGCAGCAGCCGCCCGCGGGTGAGGCGCTGGTAGGTCGACGCCATCTGCGCGGCGAGGGTCGGCGAGATCACCCCGGGCCGGAAGGCGACCAGGAACTTCAGCCGCTCGGTGTGCTGGGCGAGGGCCACCGTGGTCAGCCAGGCGTCCTCGCACCAGGTGCCGGTCGGCGTCAGTACCGCCTCGAAGCCCAACCGCTCGGCCGCCTTGGCGATCTGGACGAGATAGTCCGCGTCGGGGGCGCGGACCCCGCCGACCTTCCTGGCTGGGCCGGAGTCGTTCGCGGCGTACGCGTGCCGGTCCACGAGCGTGCGGCCGTCGCCGCCCGTCGGCAGGAACCAGTGGAGACGAACGGTCATGTCACTTCTCCTTGTAGACGCGGGGAGCGGTGCTCGATGGCGGCAGGTCGCCGTTGTAGCGGGTGTCCACGAACGCGCCGAAGTCGACCTTGCCCGGGATCAGCTTCAGGTCGGCGAAGGCGTCCACGATCTCCTGCTCGGACTTGATCAGCGGTGCGTCGACGGCTACCGGTACCCGCGTGCCGTTGGAGCGCTTGACCGAGGCCAGCGCCACCTCGTAGGGCAGCCCGGTGTCCTTCGCCCACACCTTCGCCCATTCCTCCGGGTGCTCGTGGACCCAGTCCTGGGCGCGCCGAAGGCGGTCCAGGTAGTCGTCGATCGCCGCCGCCTTGGGCTTGTCCCGCAGAGCGCCGGGGGCGGCCACCTGGAAGGTCAGGCCGTTGGTCACGCCCTGGCCCGTGGTCAGGACGCGGCCCCGCTTGGCCTGGAGCACCTGCGAGGTGTACGGATCCCAGACGGCCCACGCGTCGACCTTGCCGCTGGTGAACGCCGCCAGCGCGTCTGCCGGCTGGAGGTACTTCACGTGTACGTCGCTCAGCGCGAGTCCGGCCTTCCGTAGCGAGGCGACCAACTGGTAGTGCGCGGACGACCCCTGGGCGACGGCAACGGACCTGCCCTTGAGCTGCTCGGTGCCGGTGAGCTTCGAGCCGTTCGGTACGAGGAGTGCGTCGCCGTCGGACGCGCCGTGCCAGGCGGCCACGACCGTGATCTTCGAGCCGGCACCGGCCGCGAACACCGGCGGGGTGTTGCCGACTCCGCCGATGTCGACGGCCTTCGCGTTCACCGCCTCCAGCAGTGGCGGGCCGGAAGTGAAGGTGGACCACTTGATCTTGTAGTCGAGGTCGTCGAGTTCACCGGCGGCCCGCAGCAGCGCCTCGGATCCACCTTTCTGGTCACCCACGGCGAGGGTCAAGGAGTCCTTGCCGTCGGTGTCCGAGCCGGAGTCGGCCGCGGAGCTGCCTGCGCAGGCGGTCAGCAGGAGGGCCAGGGGGAGGAGCAGGGCGGCCGGGGCGAGGCGTGGTCGGCGTGGTCGCATGCTGGATCCGTTCATGGTCAGTTGCGGAAGTGGCTGTCGGGGAAGTGCCTGTTGAGGGCGTGGCCAGGCGGGGCACGCCGGTGTCGGCCCGAGGACGTCAGGCGGTTTCGACACCGAGGCGCTGAAGCAGTCCCGCACGCAGCTCGGCGAACGGGGGGTCGGCGATGTCGCGCGGACGGTCCAGCTCGATCCGCTGCTCGTGGGCGATCACGCCCCCGTCCATCACCAGAACGCGGTCGGCGAGCAGTACGGCCTCCTCGACGTCGTGCGTGACGAGCAGCACCGCGCAGCCGCGCCGCTGCCACAACTCGCCCACCAGACGCTGGGCGTTGACGCGGGTGAGCGCGTCGAGGGCGCCGAAGGGCTCGTCGAGCAGCAGCAGATCGGGCTCGCGCACCAGGGCACGGGCCAGCGAGGCGCGCTGGGCCTCACCGCCGGACAGCGTCTTGGGCCAGGCGTTCGTACGGTGACTCAGGCCGACCTCTTCGAGGGCGCGCTCGGCGACGGCGCGTTCGGGTCCGCCGGGCAGTCCGAGCAGGACGTTGCGCCACACCTTCTTCCAGGGCATCAGCCGCGGCGCCTGGAAGGCGACGGCCTTGCGGCGCGGCACCAGTACGGTGCCCTCGATGTCACGGTCGAGTCCGGCGAGGATGCGCAGCAGGGTGGACTTGCCGCAGCCGCTGCGGCCGAGCAGGGCCACGAACTCGCCCCGCTCCACCTCCAGTCCGAGGTCGCCGATGACGGCGCGGCCGTCGAAGGACCGGGTGAGCCCCTGGACGTGCACCGCCGTGCGGGTGCTCACCGGCCGGTGAACGTCGGTCGCCATTGCAGCAGCAGCCTTTCGAGAGAGCGGACGACGAAGTCGGCCAGCAGGCCGAGGAAGGCGTAGACGATCAGGCAGACCACGATCACGTCGGTGCGCAGGAAGTCCCGTGCCTGCACCATGAGGAAGCCGATCCCGGCGTCCGCGTTGATCTGCTCGGCGAAGACCAGCGCGAGCCAGGCGATGCCCAGCGAGTAGCGCAGGCCTGTCAGCGCGCCGGGCAGCGCGCCCGGCAGGACGACATGCCGCACCAGCCCCCACCGGGACAGCCCGAGCGACTCACCCGCCTCGATGAGCTGGGAGTCGACTCCGCGGATACCGGCGTAGACGTTGAGGTACAGCGGGAAGGTCACGCCGAGCGTGATGACGGCGACCTTGGGGGCCTCGCCGATGCCGAACCAGATGATGAACAGCGGGATGAGCCCGACGAAGGGCACCGTCCGCAGCATCTGCACCGAGGCGTCCACCAGGTCCTCGCCGATTCTGAACAACCCGGAGACCAGGGCGAGTCCGGTGCCGATCAGGGTGCCCAGCAGCAGTCCGCCCGCCACGCGCTGGAGCGAGGTCGCCATGGCGGAGGGCAGCGAACCGTCGGCGATCAGATCGCCGCCGACCTGGGCGATACGGCCCGGTGAGGCCAGCACGTCGGCGGTCAGCACGCCGGTCGAGCTGAGCAGTTGCCACACCGCCAGGAGGATGAGCGGGCCAATGGTGCGGCGGATCCAGCGGGGGATGCGGGTGCGGCGGGAGGAGGCGGGGAGCAGGGGTTCGAGGCGGAGGTCGGGGCGGGGCCCGGAGTCCGCGGCCTTGAGGGCGGAAGTTGTTCGTTCAGGTGATGTAGGGGAAATATCGGGTTCAGGAGAGTTGGGTGGGGCATGGCTGATGCTCATGTCTGCTCCAGGGCGGAACGGCGATACGGCGATACGGCGATACGGCGACGCAGCGGGCCGGCGACGGAGTGAGCCGGCGACACAGCGATGTGGCGACACGGCGGGAAGCAAGGAGGGAGCCCTCTGCGCTCCGGCTCACGGCAGGATCAGTTCACCCACCCCGGGCAGGGGCGGACACAGAGGCAACGAGAAGGAGGAAGGGCGTCAGCAGCCGCGGCGACACGCGGCGGAGGCCACCCGCAGCAGGTCGATGTGACCGCGCGTGGTGAGCAGAGCTGAACGCAACATGTCGCCGAACGTAGCCAGATGGCATGTTCGCGGTCAATGGCCGTCTCGCGAAGTGGACCCTTCGTATCGGCGTCCGGGCGACCGCCCGGGCACGGAGGTCGAGGTTCGATTCAGGCATGGGTCAGGATGGGACACATGTCAGACGCGTTCACCACCCGAGTCCTTCAGGTCTCCTCCGGCACCGAGGAGACGGTCGTCGACCTGACCCGTGACTGCGAGTCCTTCCTGGGGGAGGTGGCCGCGGGCCGCGACGGCCTGCTCAACGTCTTCGTCCCCCACGCCACCGCCGGGATCGCCGTCATCGAGACAGGTGCCGGCAGTGACGACGACCTCCTCACCGCCCTGCACACCCTGCTCCCCGCCGACGACCGCTGGCAGCACCGCCACGGCAGCCCCGGCCACGGCCGCGACCACGTCCTCCCGGCGATCGTCCCGCCCCACGCGACCCTGCCGGTCGTCGGCGGGCGGCTGGAGTTGGGGACGTGGCAGTCGGTGTGCCTGGTGGACACCAACCGGGACAACCCGAACCGGCAGGTGCGGTTGAGTTTCCTGGGCTGACCGAACCCTACGAGCGGCCGATCACCCGAGGGCCAACGGAAGTCTCGCCGCCAGCCCTCCCGCTGCACCCGGCCCTCCCGCCCCCGCCGCACCCAGCTGGGCCGCCTCCGGACCGGTCGGCCCCCGCCGCCCGGTCCCCACCAGCAGCGCGTCCTTGTCGGAGAACGACGCGGGGAACGCGCCCCCGGCGATCTCCTCGAGCATCGCGCGGCTCCGGGCGAGCCCCTCCGCGGGCGGCTCCGCCAGATGCGGGAGGTGCGCGATCAGGTCGAGGTGGTGCAGCGTCCACTCCAGGACGTACGCCGAGAGGTAGTCGCCCGCGGTGAGGACCTGGTCGCGCGTGCTGACCCGGAGACCGGGGTCGGCGAGCCCGGCGGCGCGCCCGGCGGCGGAGCCGACGTCGTCGAGGTGGAACTTGAGCAGCCACGGCTCCTGGTACGCCGCCGCCAGCCGGACGATCAGCGCGTCGAGCGGGTCGTCGCCGGTCGGAGGCGTGCCGGCGACCTCCCAGTAGGTCACCGCGTCGCGGGTCGGTGGCGCCTCGGTGGGCGTCGCCAGGGTGATCAGGACGTCCTGGGCGTCGATGACCAGATGGCACACCAGGTCCCGTACGAGCCAGCCGGCACAGCCCGACGGCCGCGCGAAGTCCTCGTCCGCGAGCTCGGCCACCGCCGCGCGCAACGCCGACCACGACGGTGAGAAGAGATCCACATCGGGACGGTAGTGCGGTGCCGCGCGGGCGTACAAGCGCATTCCCGGACGTCGTGGCCACCCATCCGAGTGCTTGAACTATCAACCTATTACACTTTGTACATGGTGGACGAGGCGTGGTCGCTGACCGCGTGGAATGGGCGGAAGGTGGTCCTGATGAGCAACGTGGAAGCGGAGCCCTCGGCGGTGCGGTGCGGGGTGCGGGTCGACGACAGGCAGCGCACGGCGGAGCCGCGTGTCGACGTGCTCTCCGCGCGGGAGGTCCCCCTGGGAGGCCCGCGTGCGATGCCCGTACGGCGTACGCTGCCGCAGCGGGCCCGGTCGCTGATCGGCGCCTGGTGTTTCGCGGACCACTACGGCCCGGACGACGTCTCCCTGACGGGCGGCATGGACGTCGCCCCCCACCCCCACACCGGCCTCCAGACGGTGAGCTGGCTCTTCAGCGGGGAGATCGAGCACCGCGACACCCTCGGCAGCCACGCCTTCGTCCGGCCCGGCGAGATGAACCTCATGACCGGCGGGTACGGCATCGCCCATACGGAGGTCTCGACCCCCGGTACCACCGTCCTGCACGGCGTCCAGCTGTGGGTGGCGCTGCCCGAGGAGCACCGGAACACCGCACGCGACTTCCAGCACTACGTGCCCGGAACCGTGCGGCTCGACGGCGCCGAGATCAGGGTCTTCCTGGGTTCACTCGCCGGCGACACCTCCCCGGTGCGGACCTTCTCGCCCCTGCTCGGTGCCGAGATCGGCCTCGCGCCGCAGTCGGAGATCACTCTCCCCGTGGACACCGCCTTCGAGCACGGCCTCCTCGTCGACAGCGGGGACGTCCGCCTGGCCGGCACCGCGCTCGCCCCGGCGGAGCTGGGCTACGTGCACCCCGGCGCCGACTCCCTGACGCTGGTGAACGAGTCGGACGGACCGGCGCGGACGGTACTGCTCGGCGGTACGCCGTTCGACGAGGAGATCGTCATGTGGTGGAACTTCGTCGGCCGCAGCCACGAGGACATCGTGCGCGCCCGCGAGGACTGGGAGGCGTCCTCCGACCGCTTCGGCGCCGTCGAGGGCTACCCGGGCGACCGTCTGCCCGCACCGAGCCTGCCCAACGCCGTCATCACGCCGCGCCGGAACCCTCCGCGCCACTGAACGCCGTACGAGCCGACGGCGCCCGGCGCGCCCCGTTTTGTCAGTCCTCCGTCAGCCCTCGCCCGAGGCGCCTTCGACGGTGCCGGTGACAGCGTCCGCCGACGCTTCCGTGGGTGCTCTCGACGTCCAAGGAAGCTCCCGATGTGGTGGGTGGTGTACCGCGAGGTGGATCAGCGACCTCACCCCGCGACCGTGCTGCTTCCTGCCCTAACCTATGGCGGGTGAACGCACCGGGGGACATGGTCGACGGACGCTTCGAGCTGATCGAGCGGCTCGGCAGCGGGGGGATGGGCACGGTCTGGCGGGCGCGGGACACCGTGCTCCACCGCGACGTCGCCCTGAAGGCCGTACGCCCGGACGCCGAGGCGTCCGAGGCCGTACGGGAACGGGTGATGCGCGAGGCGAGGGCGCTGGCCCGGCTCAACAACCCCTATGTGGTGACGGTCCACCAGATCGTCGAGGTGGACCCCCATCCGTGGATCGTGATGGAGCTGGTGCCGGGCGTCTCGCTCCAACAGCGACTCGGCGAGGGCCCGTTGGGACCGGCGGAGGCGGCACGCGTGGGCCGTCAGCTGCTCTCCGGGCTGCGTGCCGCGCACGCCGCCGGCATCCAGCACCGGGACGTGAAGCCCGCCAACGTGCTGCTCCGCCCCGACGGCACCGCCGTCCTCACCGACTTCGGCATCGCCGCCCTCCAGGGCGCGAGCGCGCTGACGGTCACCGGTGAACTCGTCGGCTCCCCCGAGTACATGGCGCCCGAGCGTGTCCGTGGCCACGGCGACGACCCGGCGGCCGACCTGTGGTCCCTGGGGCTCGTCCTGTACGTCTGTGTGGAGGGCGTCAGCCCGCTGCGCCGCGAGACGACCCTAGCCACCCTCGCCGCGGTCCTCGACGACCCGGTGCCCCCTCCCGTACGCTCCGGCCCCCTCGCTCCCGTCCTGCAGTCCCTCCTCGTACGCGACCCGGCGGCACGGCCCGGCGCCGGGCAACTGGACGCGATGCTCGCCCAGGTCGAGTCCGGCGCCACACCGCACTGGGCCCGGCCGACGCAGACGGTGACACCGGCTCCGCCGCCTGGACCGTTCCCGACGCCGACTCCGACGCGGCTGGACACTCCGCGTCCCAGCAGCCCGTCCCGTGGCCGTAGGCCGATCCTGCTCGCCGCCGTCTCGGCCGTGCTGGCGGTGGGCGTGGTCACCGCGCTCGCCCTCACCGTGTTCACGCCGGACGACGGCAAGGGGGACGACAAGCAGACCGTCGGAGCGCAGGGAGGCTCCAGGACCACCGCCTCCTCGGCGCCGGCCGATCCCACCCCGACCCCGACCCCCAGCGCGACACCGACACCGACACCCACTCCGACCCCGACGCCGGCCGCGCCCGAGCCACCGGCACCCTCGCCCTCCGCCCCGGCCGGAGACGGCCGCTGGATCGCCCAGCTGCACTCCGAGCCGACGTCCACGGGCACCGCGGTCCGCGACCAGCGCCTCGCCCGGGTACGCGAGTCCGTGCCCGAGGCCGTCTTCGTCCGCAGCGACGACTACGCCTCACTGCGACCGGGCTACTGGGTGATCTACGCCCCGGGTCCGTTCGCGGACGGCCGCGCGGCGCTCACCTTCTGTGCCGAGCGCGGGCGTACCACGGCGAACGACTGCATGGGCCGATACCTGAGCACCAGCCCGGCCGACTACGCCCTTCAGTGCCGGCCCCCGGCCACGAGCCCGACGGGGCGCTGTACGCGCGAGACGTAGAGGTGCGGGGTCCGGAGTGCGGGGATGCGCGGGTCACGGCACACGACGCCGCGCTGTCGCGGCCCGCTACGACCGTGCCCGCGCAGGTGCCGAGGTCACGACCGTTGCCGGGGAAACGTCTCCAACGCCCGCGCCAGCCCCGCCGCATCCGTACCGACCTTGCGGTACACCAGGGACAGCACCTGCCGAACCCCCTGCTCGGTGAGCCGCAGCTCCTTGGCAACCACCGCCACCGGCTTGCCCAGCGCGGTCATCTCGGCGGCCCGGCGTTCCTGGGCCGAGAGGGTGTCCGTCTGGGCGTAGCGGAGGGGCAACGGCCGTAGCCCCGCCGCCGAGAGCTCGTCCCGGGCTCGCGTCGCCAAGGCCTCCGCACCGCAGTGCACCGCGCATTCCAGCCCCTGGTAGAGCCGGTCGGCGGCCTCCTGCACGCGGTCGCCGCGGGACAGCGCAGCGCCGTGCCCGACCAGCGCACGAGCCAGTTCGTACGCGGCCGGCGACCGCTGGAGCTGGTCCACCGCCTCGGCGTAGACGTCCAGCGCGGCCGTCCCGCCGGTCACCTCGGCCTCGGTGTGCAACGCCTGGCCGATCGCGGAGGCCGCGCCGAAGTCGCGGGCCCGCTTGACGGCGTCCCGGGCGAGCTGGACCGCCCGGTCGGGCGCCGTCGGCGCGACGGCGTACGCGAGGTTCGACTGCCACGGGCACCAGGCGGGATTGCGCCAGGCCCGGGCCTCCAGCCGGTCCCCGAGGGTGGTCAGCACCTGCTCCGCATCGGCGTGCCGGCCCTCCGCGAGGAGCAGCTCGGAGTAGACCACGCACGGGTCCGGGTAGATGACGGCGTTCGGTGCGACGTCGCCGTAGTGGTACGCGTCGGCGAGCGCACGCGCGTCGGTGGTGCGGCCGCGGGCCAGCAGGGTCTGGATGAGGATGCCGACGGCGAACCACAGGGCCGGTACGGCACCCTCTACCTTCTCGGCGATGCGCAGTCCGTCGCGGACCAGGACCTCCGCTTCGGCGAGGCTGCCGCGCCGGTAGCGGATGTAACCGGACAGGGTGTTGCCGAGGGCCAGGTGGGACCCGCGCCAGCCTTTGGCGACGCACTCGGCGATGCCACTGGAGAACAGCTCCTCGGCCCGGTGCGGCTGGTCGCAGTACATGAACACCAGGGCGACCGAGACGGGCACCTCGAAGCCCCGGTTCTCGTCGGTCCAGCTCATCCCGTCACGCAGCGCCTCCTCGGCCGTTCCGAGGACGGTCCGGCGGGACTCGCCGCGCACCAGCGCGTCCCAGGCGCGCAGGCCCAGGATGTAGCGCTCCTCCAGGCCACGGCCCGGAAGCTGCCGGGCAAGCTTGGTCAGCCTGCGGGAACGGGCGGGCGAGTCGGGCTCGTCGGCGCGGAACATGCTCCAGACGAAGTGATCCGCCTGCATGCGCAGCCTGACGCGAGCGTTGGGGGTCTGCCGCGCTTCCTGCTCGGCGACGGCCGCCGCCTCCGCCATCTGGTCCGTGTGGGCCAGCGCCTGGGTCAGCCGGTAGACGATGGAGGCGTGCAGCTCGGGGGCGACCTCGGGCTGCGCCAGCGCGTCACGGAGATGGTTGACGGTCGACGCGGGGTCGATCAGGAAGGTCGAGGACGCCAGCTCGTTGAGGAGTTCGGCACGCTCGTCCGGGAGGGGCGGTTCCTGGAGTGCTCGGCTCAGGACCCGCCGGGCGGCTTCCGGAGCACCGGCGCGCAGGTACTCGCGGGCGGCCTCGCGCAGGCACGCGACGGCTTCCGCGTTGCCTTCGGCGGGAACCTCCAGCAGATGCCGCGCGGCAGCGGTGGGCCCGAGCCCCGCGGCACGGACGGCTACCGCGGCGGCGTTGTGCAGGCCGACACGCAGGTGAGGGGGGATGTCCCGGTAGATCGTCGTGGCGATCAGCGGGTGGACGAACTCCAGGCCGCCGTCCGGCCCCGCGGCCTTCGCCAGGATCCGGCGCCCGCGCAGCTGCTCCGTCGCCACGGCGGCCTGCTCGCTGCCGATCACCGCGATGGAGGCCGCGAGTTCCGGCGAGATGGACGTGCCGAGCACGGCGGCGGCCCACGCGAAGCGGACGGTGGTCGTCCCGAGCCGCGTCAGCTGGTCGAGCAGACCGGGTCCCTTCACCGCGGAGGCGAGACCGCGCATCGCGGGCAACTCCTCCTGAGTGCCCTTCAGCCCGTTCTCACCGAGCCGGATGGCGAGCTCGACGGTTTCGAAGGGGCTCCCTCCGGTGACCGTCCAGCATTCCTCGCAGAAGGCGTCCTCGGCTCCGTCCCCCAGCTCATGCCGGATGATCCGTGCCACGGCGACCGCGGTCAGCGGAGCCAGGGCGTAGGGGCGGTTGCCGTGTCCCTCGAAGAGTGAGCGGAACGACGCCGCCTCCGGCGGCAGTTCATCGGGGCGGTAGGCGGCGATGATCAGCAGCGGAAGGTCGGCGGTGCGCGGCGCGAAGGAGGCGAGCCAGCTCAGGGACTCGGCGTCGGCCCACTGCAGGTCGTCCAGCAGCAGGACGACGGGCCCCTTCTTCATCGTCAGACGCGTCATGACCCAGTCGAGGCCGTCGCGCACGCCGGTCGGGTCCGGAACCGGCGCGGTGCCCGCCGCCTCCAGCCCGAGCGCGGTCGCGACGATGTCGTACCAACTCCCCAGCAGCTCACGCCGGGTGGTCTCGTCCATCGCCGCGAGGGTGGGCTGCATGAGCTGGCGCACCACGCGGAACGCCAGTTCATGCTCCGTCTCACCGCCCATGCCGGACAGCACCGTGAACCCCAGAGCGCCGGCCCGGGCGCGGGCCTGGGCCACGAGCGTCGTCTTGCCGAGCCCGCCGGAACCGGTGAAGGCCAGCAGCCCGCCCTGCGGCGTCCGAGCCACACCGTCGACCGTGTCGCGCAGGTTGGCCAACGACAAGTCCAGAGCCAGGAGTTCACGGTGGCGCTCCAGCAACGGCTGGTGCTCGCTGTTCGGTTGTCGCAGCCCATTGGCCATGTGCTGTACCCGAATTCCTGTCGTCGGCCCTCGGAGGACAGCGCCGAGCGTACGCGCACAACGATGCGCCATGGCCAAACCTCAGCCCGATGACGACAGGGATGGGTGAATCCTCCGCCCTGTCGGGTTCGACGGGCCTTTTCGGGGTAGCTTGGATCGGATCGGCTCTCTGCGAATGGCGTCAGGGGGCCGTCGCCGGACCGTCAGAGGACGGCGGCCGTGGTGGCGGTGTCCGCGTAGCGCGGGACGGTGCGGGACCAGTAGTAGCAACCGCGGATCCAGCCCGCCATGCCTTCCACATAGGCGGCCCCGGCCGCGCTGAGGTCCGGCTCGACCTCCGCGCGTAGCCGCTCGAATTCCCTGATGGTGCCGTTGATCTGGCGGATCGCCAGCATGACGGCCTCAGGCAGTGAGCAGCCGTACGCGCGTCGGTGGGCCAGAGCCAGATTGATGACTCCCCCCTCGCGCTGCTCCTTCACGGCGGAATACAGGTCGGGTATCCACACCGCCGCGTCGGCCGACAGCCGCCCCAGCCGCCGCATGACGGGGTGGTGGAGCTCTCCGGGGTCGAGTTCATGGGGCGCGTCGGCTTCGCACAGCGGATAGAAGGGCTCGACACCCGCGATCAGTGCGCGTATCGAGCTGCACAGCCCGATGCGTACGGGAGACGTCTGCGTCTGGGCCACCGATTCGTACAGCAGACCGTGCACGTACTCACGGGAGTTCCACGCCCATCGTGCGGCCTGGGCCGGTGTGCACCGCTCCTGGACCCGCCGGTAGAGGTCGGCCAGGGCCGCCCCGAGCGCGGTGCTGGGAGGCTGGTCGTCGCGGAGGATGGCGATGCTCTCGCTCAGCATGGGCAGCAGCCGGCCGGGCCGTCGGCGGCCGACCTCCTCCGCCCGGTCGTCGAAGATGAACTGGTAGGCGATCTGGTCGGCCACGAGCTGGAGCACGTCGGCGGCCATCGTCGGGCTGTTGCAGGCCGCGAGTTCGGCGGGCCGGGTGCGGACGATCATCTCCGCCGTGGCGGGATCGTCGTTCAGCCCCCAGGTGTGCAGCCAGGAGTCGACGCCTGCCGCGGCCTCGCGTTCATGGGGATTGATCGAAAAGGGGAAGGGCATGTAGAGGGTGGTCTCGATCAGTTCCTTGAGAGTGCCCGCCGGAATTCCGCTGCCGCATGCGACGGGAATTCCCTCATACGTTGTCGACACCGTTGTCACCTGCCATTCGGTTGTGGTGGCTGTGATGACGCGGCTCGCAGAGCATCATCAGGGACCTCGGACCCAATGTCACTGCTGGACGCGGCCGGCTTTCCTGTCCCGACACCGGACGCAAACGCCAGTGAGCGGCGACCGTCGCGACCCCCACCATCGCCTCGGCGACGGCGAAGCGGTCGCCGATGCATTTGCGGTTCCCCGCGGCGAAAGGCAGCATCGCGCCCTTCGGTACGGCCGACAGCCGCTCCGGCAGCCAGCGTTCGGGAAGAAACCGTTCGGGCTCGGGAAAGGAGGCCTGATCGTGGTGCAGGAGATAGGGGCTGTACAGAACCATCGCCCCCCGCGGCAACCGCCGCCCGCCGAGCTCCGTGTCGCGCGTGGTGATCCGGGTGAACAGCCAGCCGGGCGGCCGCGCCCGCAGTGTCTCGGTGACCACGCACCGGGTGTACTCCAGGCGCGTCAGCTCCTCGTGACCCGGCGCGCGTCCGTCGGGGAGCACCGCGTCGACCTCGCGGTGCAGTGCGCGCTCAGCCTCCGGGTTATCCGCCAGCAGGCCGAACGCCGAGGCCAGACACATCGCCGTGGTCTCCACCCCGGTGAGCAGGAGGGTGAGGATCTGGTCGTGGATCTCCGGGTCGGTGATCCCCGAAGGTCCTTCGCCGTCCCCGTCCCGGGCCCCGTCGCCGTTCCCGTCCCGCGCCGCGAGCAGGGTGCCCAGGAGATCCTCGCGCGGCGGAGCCGCCCGTCGCTCCGCGATGATCGCGTCGATCAGTTCGTGCAGCCGGCGCAGCGCTCCCCGGTAGCGCCGGTTCGCCGGCGTGGGTATCCGGAAGACGGCGTCGACCGGCACGACCGTGCGCACGAACAGGCCCCGCACCACGGCGGCGAGGCACTCCCGCACCACGGCCGCCCGCTCGGCGTCCAGCGAGCCGGAGAAGAGCACCCGGCTGGTGACACGCGTCGTCAGGGTCATCATCGCCCCGGTCACGTCGACCTGTTCGCCCGCCCGCCACTCACGGCACAGGGCCCCGGCCTCCTCGGCCATCAGCGCGGTGTACGCGGCGATGCGTGCCGGATGGAAGCCGGGCTGCAGGAGCGTGCGCTGGCGGCGGTGCTCGGACTGGGGGCAGGTGACGATGCCGTTGCCCATCAGCGCGCCGAGCCTGTCGTACTGCGTGCCGCCCTTGTCGAAGGTGTGGGGATCCATGAGCATCCGGTGGACCAGCTGCGGATCGCAGAGCATCCAGGCGCGCTGCGGGCCGAGGCGTAACTCGACCAGATCCCCTTGTGCGGGAAGGGAATTGAGAAAGTCGAGCGGGCGGCGGAACAAGGCAATAGCATGACTGACGGATGGGAATATGCCTGGTGCAGTACCCACCCTCGATACTCGCTGCGGATCGGTCACGGCACCGCTCATCGAATACCCCCTGCCTCAGCGGACACGCGGAAAGCCGGTGACTGCCCACCGGGCCCCGCTCCTGAATCTTTGTTCTGCCCAGTGCAACCCGGGATCGGCCCCTCGAATACTCTTCGGCGGGGGCGCACGGGAGCACAAAGAAGCGCCGGTGAACGGCAGTGGATATCGCTATACGAAACGACTGTACGAAACGACTATTGACTTCTGCGGAATGCGGTGTACGCACGCCGGGGAGCCTCAGTGCCCCGGAGCCCCCGCCCGCAGTCCGTCCATCACGAGGTCCAGCAGCCGGGTGGCGCGCGGTTGCCAGTCGGTGTGGGGGTCGAGCTGCCAGAGGCCGGAGATGGCGAGGGTGAAGTCGTCCGCGGTCACGCCGGGGCGGATGGTGCCGGCCTTCTCGCTGGCGCGCAGCAGGAGCTCGGCGGCGGCGATCACCGGGGTGGGGCCGGGCTTCTGCGCTCCCGGCGTGCCGGTGGCCTGCCGGATCGCCTCCGCCAGGCCGGCCTTGGTCATGGCGAACCGGGCGAGGTGGTCCATCCACGCCCGCAGTGCCTCGTCCGGTTCCCGGCTCTCCAGCAGCTCGGTCGCGCTGTCGGCGACGTGCTGCATCTCGTGCCGGTAGATCTCCAGGACCAGTGCCTCGCGATTGGGGAAGTTCCGGTAGAAGGTGCCCTGACCCACGCCCGCCTTCTTGGCTATCGCGCTCAGCGGAGCGTCCGCGCACCGGGTCAGCTCGGCCACCGCGACCTCCAGGATGCGCTCCCGGTTCCGCTGGGCGTCCGAGCGCTGGGGCCCCGCCTTCTTCTCCTGCACTCGTCCTCCCCGCGGGTCGTGTCCCGAACCCGGCCTTGCTAAGCGGACAACTGTCCGGTACTTTTGGTGATAGTGGACAGCTGTCCGGTTAACACCACCATAGCGGCGAGCGAGCGGTTTTCGCCATGTACAGCGCCATGTCGGCGCCTTTCCCCACTCTCCTGCTCCGTCTCTCGACCCTTTCTTCGCCCTCGTCTCCCTCGTTCTTCCTCGTCCGTGTGCCTCGGATACGTGAAAGAAGGCTGATCATGGCCGCCTCGACGTCCAGTGCCATCACCTTGAACATCAACGGCGAGAAATATCCGCTGTCCGTCGACCACCGCACCACCCTGCTCGACGCCCTGCGCGAGCGCCTCGATCTGACCGGCACGAAGAAAGGCTGTGACCAGGGGCAATGCGGTGCCTGCACCGTCCTGGTCGACGGCCGCCGGACGGTGTCCTGTCTGCAGCTCGCGGTCGCGGCCGACGGGCGGGAGATCACCACCATCGAGGGCGTGGCCGACGGTGATCGGCTGCACCCGGTGCAGCAGGCGTTCCTCGACCTCGACGGTTTCCAGTGCGGCTACTGCACGCCGGGACAGATCTGCTCGGCGATCGCCGTCATCGAGGAGCACGCGGCCGGCTGGCCGAGCGCCGTCACCGACGACGTACGGCCCGAAGCGGGACCACCACCCCTGACGCCGGAGGAGATCCGGGAGCGGATGAGCGGCAACCTCTGCCGCTGCGCCGCCTACGTGTCGATCGTCCAGGCCGTCGGCCGCGCCGCCGACGAGACCCGCGGGTCCCGCGAGACCCACCAGAGCAAGGAGGCGGCGGCATGAGGGAGTTCGGCTATGAGCGAGCCTTCGACGTCTCCGGTGCCGTCGCGCTGCTCGGCGACGACCCGGACGCCCGCTTCCTCGGCGGCGGCACCAACCTCGTCGACCTGATGAAGACCGGCGTCGAGCGGCCGGCCCGGCTCGTCGACGTGCGTGAGCTGCCCCTCGACCGCGTCGAGCCGACCGAGGACGGCGGACTGCGCATCGGCGCCACGGTCACCAACAGCGACCTCGCCGCCCACCCCGAGGTCCGCGGCCGCTACCCCATGCTGACCCAGGCGGTGCTGGCCGGCGCCTCCGGGCAACTGCGCAACATGGCCACCGTCGGCGGCAATCTGCTCCAGCGCACCCGCTGCGGCTACTTCGCCGACGTGACCCAGCCCTGCAACAAGCGCGTCCCCGGCACCGGCTGCCCGGCGATCGAGGGCGAGCACCACAACCACGCCATCCTGGGCGCCTCCGAGGCGTGCGTGGCCACCCACCCCTCCGACATGGCGGTCGCGCTCGCCGCCCTGGACGCCGTCGTCTCGTACGAAACGGCGGACGGGCCGGGGGAGTTGCCACTCGCCGGGTTCTACCGGCCCGTGGGTGACACCCCGCACCTGGAGACCGCTCTGCCGCCGGGCGCGCTGATCACCGCCGTCACCCTGCCGCCCGCCCCGGTCGCCGCCCGCTCCCGCTACCGCAAGGTGCGCGAGCGCGCCTCGTACGCCTTCGCGATCGGCTCCGTCGCCGCCGCGCTCGACGTCGAGGAGGGGACCGTACGAGAGGTGCGGCTGGCGTTCGGCGCGGTCGCGTCCCGGCCGTGGCGGGCCCGGAAGGCCGAAGAGCTGCTGACCGGAGCCCGTGCCGACGCCGAGACCTTCGCCGCCGCGGCGGACGCCGAACTGGCGGCGGCCCAGCCGCTGCCGCACAACCGCTACAAGGTGACCCTCATGCGCAACCTCGTGGTCGCCGTGCTGACCGAACTCGCCGAGGAGGCCGACGCCCGATGACCACCGTCACCCGCCCGACGTCCTCCGTCGGAACCGCCCACACCCGCGTCGAGGGCCGGGACAAGGTCACCGGCGCCGCCCGCTACGCGGGAGAGATCCCCTTCGCCGAACTCGCCCACGGCTGGCTGGCGTTGTCCACGGTCGCCCGTGGCAGCATCCGTGCCCTGGAGACCGACCGCGTCCTCGCCATGCCCGGCGTCATCACCGTCCTGCACCACGGCAACGCGCCTCGCCTCGACACCGACCACATCGGCCTGCTGGGCGTCCCGCCCGACCCGTCGGCCGCGCTCTTCCAGAACGACCGGGTGCCGCACTTCGGCTGGCCGGTGGCGCTGGTCGTCGCCGAGACCTCGGAGCAGGCCCGGGAGGCCGCCGAGGCGCTGGTCGTGCACTACGACCAGGAGCCGCACGACGTCGCCTTCTCCACCGACCACCCCGGCGTCCAGCCGCTGGACGGCCACATGCCCGCGGTGACCGCGAAGGGCGAGCTGGAGGCCGAACTCGCCAGGTCCGCGGTCGTCGTGGACGCCGAGTACACGACGCCGGAGGAGCACCACAGCCCGATGGAGCCGCACGCGGCGACCGCCCGCTGGGACGGCGGACGGCTCGACGTCCTCGACTCCAACCAGGGCGCCACCTGGGTCCAGGACAGCATCGCGAAGACCTTCTCCCTCGACCCGGGCTCGGTACGGGTCCGCTCCGAGCACGTCGGCGGCGGATTCGGCAGCAAGGGCGTGCGAGCCCATCAGGTGGCCGCCGTGATGGCCGCCACGGCCCTCCAGCGCCCGGTCCGGGTCGTCCTGACCCGCCGCCAGATGTTCACGCTGGCCGGCCACCGCAGCCCCACCACCCAGCGTGTGCGGCTCGGCGCGGACGCCGACGGACGGCTGCGGGCCCTGCAGCACCGCTCCCTCAACCACACGTCGACGGTCTTCGACTACGTCGAGCCCAGCGCCGGAGTGGCCCGGGTGATGTACGACGCCGACGCCCATCACACGGCCAACGAGGTCGTACGCCTCGATGTGCCGACCCCGACCTGGATGCGCGCGCCAGGCGAGGCACCAGGTGCGTTCGCGCTGGAGTCGGCGCTGGACGAGCTCGCCGAGAAGTGCGGTATCGACCCCATCGCCCTGCGCGCCCGTAACGAGCCCACGGCCGGCCCCGTCTCCGGACTGCCCTTCAGCAGCCGTAACCTCCTCGCCTGCTTCGAGGAGGGCGCCCGCCGCTTCGGCTGGGCGGACCGGGACCCGCGCCCCGGCGTGCGCAGGGACGGACGCTGGCTGATCGGCACCGGCACGGCGGCGTCCTCGTTCTTCGCCGGAGCCGCGCCCTCGACGGCGGCGATCACGGCGGAGGCGGACGGCACCTTCACGGTGCGCACCGCCGCCTCGGACATCGGCACCGGAGCCCGTACGGCACTCACCCTGGTCGCCGCCGACGCGCTGGACGTGCCGCCGGAGCGGGTCCGGGTGCGGATCGGGGACAGCGACTTCGGACCGGCGATGATCGCCGGCGGTTCGATGGGCACCCGCTCCTGGGCCTGGTCGATCACGGTGGCCGCCGGTGAGCTGCGCGAACGGCTCGCCCTGGGCGCGGACATCCCGCCGGAGGGCATCACCGTCCGGTCCGACACGACCGCGGCCCTGGGCGCCCTGTCCGCGAAGGAGCGGCACTCCTTCGGGGCGCAGTTCGCCGAGGTGGCCGTGGACGTCGCCACCGGCGAGGTCCGGGTGCGGCGCATGCTCGGCATCTTCGCCGCGGGCCGGATCGTCAACCCGCTGACCGCGCGCAGCCAGCTCGTCGGCGGCATGATCTGGGGCATCTCCATGGCCCTGCACGAGGAGGCCGTCCGCGACCAGGCCTCCGGCGCCAACGTCGGTGCCGACCTCGCCGGCTACCACGTCGCCACACACGCCGACGTACCGTCCGTCGAGGCGGACTGGGTGGACGACCCCGACCCCGACGACCCCGTCGGCATCAAGGGCATCGGCGAGATCGGCATCGTGGGCGCCGCGGCCGCGGTCGCCAACGCCGTCTGGCACGCGACCGGCGTACGCCACCGCAACCTGCCCATCCGGCCCGACCGCGTCCTGCCGGTGGCCACCGATGCTTGACATCGCCGAGGAACTCGACCGCTGGGCGGCGGAGGGCCGTGACTTCGCCGTGGCCACGGTCATCTCCGTCAGCGGCAGTGCCCCCCGCGCCCCCGGCGCCGCTCTCGCCGTCGACACGGAGGGCACGGTCATCGGCTCGGTCTCCGGCGGCTGCGTCGAGGGAGCGGTGTACGACCTGTGCGTCCAGTCCCTCCAGGACGGCGACACAGTCGTCGAACGCTTCGGTTACAGCGACGAGGACGCCTTCGCCGTGGGCCTGACATGCGGCGGCGCGATCGAGGTCCTGATCACGCCGGTCACCCAGGAGACCCGGCTCGTACGGAGCGCGCTGAGGGCCGCGTCCCGGGGAGAGACGGTGGCTCTGGCACGGGTGATCAGGGGCCCGGAGGAACTGCTCGGCAGACCGTTGCTGGTCCACGAGGACGGATCGTACGAAGCGGAAGCGCCCCCAAGGGCCGCGGAGGATGACGGGTCACCGGAGTCGTCCGAGCGAACCCGCGCCCGCGTCGCGACCGAGGCCCACGCCATGCTGGCCGAGGGCCGCACGGGCCCGCTCGAACTCCCCGGGCTCACCCTCTTCGTGGAGTCCGAAGTCCCCGCACCCCGCATGATCGTCTTCGGTGCGATCGACTTCGCCGCGGCCCTCGTCCGCACCGGCAAACTTCTCGGTTACCACGTCACCGTCTGCGACGCCCGCCCCGTGTTCGCCACCCGTGCCCGCTTCCCGGAGGCGGACGAGATCGTCGTGGACTGGCCGCACCGCTACCTCCGGCACACCCGGACCGACGCGCGCACGGTCCTCTGCGTTCTCACGCACGACGCCAAGTTCGACGTACCCCTGCTCACCGAAGCCCTCCGCCTGCCGGTCGCGTACGTCGGCGCCATGGGGTCCCGCCGTACCCACGAGGACCGCGAGCGGCGGCTGCGGGAAGCCGGGTTGGGGGAGCGGGAGTTGGCCAGGCTGCGCTCACCGATCGGCCTGGACCTCGGCGCCCGTACGCCGGAGGAGACCGCCGTGTCGATCGCCGCCGAGATCATCGCGGCCCGCCAGGGCGGCACGGGCCTGCCGCTGACCGGCTCGGGCACGCCGATCCACCGGAAGGAGGCCGCCGTGGCGGCGTAGCGGGGCAGCCGGCCTTTCTGGAGTGGGTCGGGCCGGGAGGCCGACTGCCTGCAGCGAGCGCGCCGGCCGGTAGGGACTGCGGCCCCCACGCCTGGCTTCAGGAGCCCTTGGCCTCGGGCGCCCGCCCTCAGGAGCCCTCGGCCTCGGCCTTCTTCTCCTTCAGCCGGGCCGCTTCCTTCCGCACGTCGGCCTGCGTGGCCTGTTCCTTCTCCAGCCACTCGGGACGTTCCTGCTTCAGCGTCTCGATCTGCTCGGTGGTGAGCGGCTCGGTCATCCCGCCACGCGCCAGACCCGCGATGGAGACGCCCAGCTTGGCCGCGACCACCGGCCGCGGGTGCGGGCCGTTGCGCCGCAGTTCCCGCAGCCACTCGGGCGGGTCGGCCTGGAGCTCGTTCAGCTCGGCGCGCGAGACCACGCCCTCCTGGAACTCGGCGGGGGTGGCGGGGAGGTACACACCCAGCTTCTTCGCCGCGGTCGCGGGCTTCATCGTCTGAGTGGTCTGGTGGGACTTCATGCACTCCAGACTATCCGCCGGATACGAGACATCCGACCACAGCCGGTAACCTGGCGGCGTGACAGGCTCGGAAGCACCCTCTACGTTCCGGCTCGCGTACGTCCCTGGGGCGACACCCGGCAAGTGGGTGCGGATCTGGAACGAGCGCCTGCCCGACGTCTCCCTCTCCCTCCTCCCCGTGACGGCCGCCGAGGCATCCGATGTGTTGCGCGACGGTGGCGCCGACGCGGGAATCGTACGGCTGCCCGTGGACCGTACGGTCTTCAGCGCGATCCCCCTCTACACCGAGACGACGGTCGTCGTGGTCCCCAAGGACCACCTGATCACGGCGGCGGACGAGGTGACGGTCGAGGACCTCGCCGACGAGGTCGTCCTCCACCCCCTCGACGACGTACTCGGCTGGGAGCGACCGCCGGGGGAGCCCGCCTTCGAGCGCCCCGCCACCACCGCCGACGCCGTCGAACTCGTCGCCGCGGGCATCGGCGTCCTCGCCGTCCCTCAGTCCCTGGCCCGCCTGCACCACCGCAAGGACCTCACCTACCGGCCGCTGGTGGACGCGCCCCAGTCGGGCGTGGCCCTGGCGTGGCCCGAGGACGCGCACACCGACCTGGTCGAGGACTTCATCGGCATCGTGCGCGGCCGGACGGTGAACAGCACCCGTGGCCGCACCCAGCCGGAGACGCCGCCCAAGGACAAGCGGGGCACCGAGTCCGCCGCCCGCCGCAAGCCGGCTGCGAAGCAGGCCTCACGGTCCGGCACCGCCAAGGGCGCTCCCCGAGGCGGCGCCAAGGGCAGTGCCAGAGGCACTGCCAAGGGCGCCCGCCGCGGCAAGCCCCGCCGCCGTTCCTAGAGGTTGGTCAGAGGCTACGGGCCGCGCGCGTGAGCCAGTCGTACGCCGCGTGTGCCGTGAACGCCGCCTGGCCGCCCCGCACCAGCAGGCCGGCGGTCGCGAAGTCCGGGCCGTCCGCCTGGTCGGCGACATAGGGGAGGGCGATGCAGCGCATGCCGGCCGCGTGGGCGGCGGCCGCGCCCGGGGCGGCGTCCTCGACGACCACGCAGCCGGAGGGGTCGGCGCCCAGGCGGCGGGCGGCCTCCAGGAAGACGTCGGGAGCGGGCTTGCCGTGGGCGACCTCGTCGGCCGAGACGACGGTGCGCAGCTGGGAGTCCAGGCCCGTACCGGCCAGGACCGCCGCGATGGCCTCGGGTGAGGAGCCCGACGCCACGGCCATCGGGACGCCCCCGCCGGCCAGCAGCTCCACGAACTTCCGCATCTCCGGATAGGCGCGGGTGGAGGCGCGGGCGAGTTCGAGGTAACGCCGGTTCTTGGCGGCGAGCAGCTCGGCGACCGGGGCGCGCAGACCGTAGCGCCCGCGCCAGTCGACGATCGTGTCCAGCGTGCTGATGCCGATGTACCGCTCGTGGTCGGCCCAGGTGTACTCCGGCACGCCGTGCTCGGCAAGGGTGAGCCGGCCGGCCTCGTAGTAGTTCGGCTCGCTGTCCACGAGCGTTCCGTCGAGATCGAAGATGACCGAGAGGCCGGCGAGATTGCTCATGGGGTCATGATGTCAAGGGCTGTCTGCGCGCCGTCCGCCCGATCGACTCCACCAGCGGCAGCAGCCGGTGCGGGACGCGTTCGCGCAGCGCCACCTCGGTGCGGGTGCGGACCACGCCGGGCATGCTGATCAGCTTCTGGATGACGTCTTCGAGGTGCCCGTTGTCGCGCGCCACGACCCGGGTGAGCAGATCGCCGCCGCCCGTGATGGAGAAGGCCTCGACGATCTCCGGTACGGCGGCCAGCGCGTCGCCCACCTCGTCGAGGTGGCCCTGCGTGACCTCGATGTGGACGAAGGCCAGCACCGGGTGGCCGAGGGCGGCGGCGGAGAGCGCCGGGCCGGTACCGGTGATCACGCCGTCCCGTTCCAGCCGGTCCAGGCGCGCCTGGAGGGTGCCGCGGGCGATGCCGAGGACGCGGGCGTACTCGCGCACGCTGGTGCGCGGCTGCTCCAGCAGCAGGCGCAGGATGCGGGTGTCCAGCTCGTCCACGGCCATCGCGCCCGGCCTCCTCCTGTCGGTCCTCGCCGACTGTACCAATGGCCCAATGAGGGATGACCGGCGCGAACCGTCCGACGTGGGCCGTTGGTCCGACGGCGGCTGGGCTGCGGTCCCCACGGCTGGTCCATTGGTCCAGTGAATCATGGGCGACTTGAGCCAGTGGCGGTAGTGATGCTGTCATGTGGGGGTCGATGGCGCTGCGGATCCCCGCGGCGCCTTTTTCATGCCGATGCGTGGCAGGGGGCGGAAAGCAGTGCTGAAGAGGGTGTTCGTGGCGCCGGACCCGGGGCGGGCGAGGCTGCGCTTCGCCGCGCGGGCCGTGCTCGGCATCGGCCTCGCGGTCGTCGTCTGCGGGCTCGCCGGTCACTCCCTCGTCGGCGCCGTCAGCGGGGGACTGGCCGCGCTGCTCGCCCTGTTCACCGTCACGGACGCCACCGTGCGCGGGCAGGTCGTCACCACCGCGCTGCTCCCGGCCGTCGGGCTGCCGGTCCTGGCCACCGCGGCCGTACTGCACGACCAGCCCGTCGCCCGTGACCTCACCTTCCTCGCCGTCGTCGGCCTGGGCGTCCATGCCCGCCGCTGGGGGCCGCGCGGACACAGCCTCGGTGTGTTCGCGTTCATGACCTTCTTCATCGCGCAGTTCCTGCGGGCCACGCCCGGACAACTGCCCGAGCTGGCGGCCGCCGTCCTGCTGTCCGTGCTCAGCGCGTCCGTGGTGCGCTTCGGGCTGTGGTGCTACGAGCGCCGGACGCCCCCGGCTCCGGCGGTCGCCCCGGCGGACGGCTCCGGTCTCGCCCGGATCACCAACCGGCAGGCGGTCCAGGCGACCGCCGGCGCGGGCTTCGCGCTCGTCGTGGGCCAGATGGTGTCCGCGGAGCGCTGGTACTGGGCCGTCGGCGCCACCTGGTGGATCTTCGTCAACACCACCTCACGCGGCGAGACCCTGGTCCGTGGCTTCCGCCGCGTCCTCGGCACCGTGCTCGGCGTCGGCCTCGGCCTGCTCATCGCCGTCCCGCTGGACGGCGCCCTGGTGCCGTCGGCCGTGCTCGTGGCCGCCTGCGTGTTCGGCATCTTCTACACGGCCGCCGTGTCCTACACCTGGATGATGCTCTGCGTCACCGTGCTCGCCGAACTGCTCTACGGCCTGCTGGACCTGCTTCACCCCGCCCTGCTCGCACTGCGCCTGGCCGAGACCGGTATCGGGGCGCTGGGCGCCGTGCTGGCCGTGCTGTTCGTGCTGCCGGTCACCACCCACACCGTCAACAACGCCTGGATCCAACGCGCCCTGCGCTGTGTTTACGCCTGCACCGCCGAGGCCGCCGCCCGCCTCGCCGGCGACAACGCCGCCGACCCGTCCCCACGCGTGGCCGAACTGGAACAGCTCCTCGGCCGGGTCCGGCTCGCCCTCGCCCCGCTCGTCCACCCGCTGAACCCCATGCTGGGCCGCAAGCGGCGCGCGCGGCAGGTCATCGCCCTGCTCGACGACTGCGTCCGCGAGATCCGCGGCCTCGTGGGCGTCGCCGCCGACGCGGAAGCCTCCCACGACGTCCGCCTGACCGCCGCCTGCTGGCGTGTGGAGGCCGCGGTGGAAGCCCTCACGGACGGTACGACGGAACAGGCCGCCGCCCTCGCGCCCGAGCCCCCCGCGCATGAAGGGGCCCTCGCCCATCTGCACGGCCTCGAGCGCGCCCTGACGGAACTGGCCACGCCCCTGCGCACACCGTCCGGGTCGCCGCTGGTCGGGGCCTGAGGACCGGCCGGCAGTCCGCCGCACGATCGACTGGAGAGTCGGCCTCTCCCGCTGGCCCGGCCCCTCGTCTGCGCCAGGCATGGCCCCTTGGTCTAGACCGCAGCGGCTCAACTGCTAGCGTCGCCCGCGACACCCGACAACCGAGAGGGGACAGCGGTGGCAGACGGCGGGCGGGCGTTCATCGGGTCGTTCACGGCGGCCGGCGGCCCCGGAGTGGTGACGGCGGCCGTGGACGCGGCAAGCGGTGCCCTGACGGTGCTGGGCAGCCTGAACGGCGTGCCCGACCCCTCCTACCTGGCCCTCTCGGCCGGCGGAGACACCCTCTACGCGGTCAGTGAGACGACCGACGGCGCGGTCGCGGCGTACCGCGTCACGGGCGCCCTGCCCGAACCGGTCGGCCGCTCCGTCCCCGTCGGCGACGGGCCGACCCACCTCAGCGTCGTGGCCGGTCACGTCCTGACGGCGAACTACGGCTCCGGCAGTGTCACCGCCGTGCCGCTGCGCGCCGACGGCACCCTCGGCGCCGCCCCGTCCGGCGTGCTGCGGCACTCCGGCTCCGGCCCGCACACCCTCCGCCAGCAGGGCCCGCACGCCCACCAGGTGCAGGGCGACCCGAGCGGGCGCTGGGTCGTCAGCGTCGACCTGGGCACGGACTCCGTACGCGTGTGCACGCTGAAGGAGGGCGGCCTCGCACTGCACCGGGAGGCCGCCCTGCGCCCCGGCTCCGGCCCCCGTCATCTGGCATTCCATCCCGACGGCAGCCATGTCTACGTGCTGAACGAGCTCACCCCGACCGTCACCGTCTGCCGCTGGGACGCCTCGGACGGCTCCCTGAAGCCGCTGACGGAGACGCCGGTACTGCCCGGCGGCCCGGCGGGGGACGCCTACCCCTCGGGCATCGTGGCCTCATCTGACGGCCGTTTCGTGTGGACCGCGACGCGCGGGCAGGACGTGCTCTCGGTCTTCGCGGTTCAGGGCGAGGAGCTGCGGCTGACCGGGACGGTTGCGTGCGGAGGTCACTGGCCGCGGGCGATCGCCACGTCGGGCGGTTTCCTGTACGTGGCCAACGAGCGGTCCGGCGACGTGACGTGGTTCGCCGTCGACGCCGGGACGGGGCTGCCCCGCCGGGCCGGCTCGATCGCCGTGCCCGCGGCGTCCTGCGTGGTCTTCGGCTGACCCTCGCCGCCGAAGCCGAGGGCCCGCTCCGGCATCGGAGCGGGCCCTCCATCGGTACGGCTGAAGTGCGCCGGTTCAGCGCACCGGCGCACCCTGCGGCTGCTGCGGGGAGATGCCCAGCGCCGTCGTGTACTTGGCCAGGGCGAGCTTGCCGATGGCCGGGTAGGGGCCGAGCCCCTCGGCGGCGGCGCAGCCCAGCTCGGTCGCGGCCGCCTCGACCAGGCCCGGGTCGATCTCGGGGCCGATCAGATACGGGGCGAGCGCCAGCTGCTGCGAGCCCGAGGAGCGCAGCTGCTCCGCGACGGACAAGATCGAGCCCTCCTGGTCGAGGGCCGCCGCCATCACCGGCACGGCGAGTCGCGCGGCGAGCAGCATGCCGGTGATCCCGGCCGCCTGCACTGCCTCCTCGCCGCCCACGGAGGCCAGGATGATGCCGTCCGCGGCCGTCGCCACGGTGAACAGCCGCGCGCGGTCGGCGCGGGCCAGGCCGGCCTCCGACAGGCGCACGTGCAGGGCCTCGGCGAGTAGCGGGTGCGGGCCGAGGACGTCGGTCAGCTCGGCGGCGACCCGGCTGTCCATCACGGCCTGGCGGATGTGGCGCAGCAGCGCGCTGTCCGGGCCGGCCAGCAGCGGCACCACGACGGCGACGGGGCCGTCGGGCTGCGTGACGTCCATTCCCGCAGCCCGTGCCTGCTCGTAGCGGGCGGTGCGCTCTTCGGCGGCCTGCGCGAGCACGGCCTGCAGCGTGGGGAACTCCGAGGCGTCCCCGTCGACATAGCCGATCCGGGCGTCCAGGCCGGGGAGCTCGGATCGGGCGATGCTCACGACCTCCTCGGCGAGGGCGCGCGTGGCGGCGCTGGGCGTGCCGGGAACCGCGAGGACGAGCGCGGGCGCGCCCTCGGGAGCCGCCAGTGGCTCGGGTCGGCGGTGCCGCCCGGGCTGGCGGGGTCGCGGCATTCGTACTGGCAGGCCGGACGCGGGCCCAGTGGGGGAGCTCATGGCGCCGCATGTTACTGGCTCACTGGGCTCCCCTGTTCGGGGAGGGTGCAGGTGAGCGGTATCCGTCCTGTTTTGTCTGATGAGTTACGTACGAATTGGAAGTGATCACCGGGTTTCGGTGCGGAGGGCGACGGCGGGTGCGGGACGAACGGGCACAACTCGGAGAGTCAGTCGTCCAGTGTGGTCACCACGTACAGCATCTTCTCGTCAGGCGGCAGACTGAGTGCCCCGGTCGCCAACTCGGTCGCGATCCGCACCGAGCCGTGCAGCGGATCGCCCTCGGCCACAACTCGCCGGGCCCGCGGCAGTCGTGCGGACAGCTCCTCGTCCAGGGGTACGAGGAGTGCGGCGCCCATCTTGAACAGGCCACCGGTGGTCGCCACGTGGGGCTCGCCCTCCGCCGGGCAGACGGCGCGCGCGGAGTCGGCCATGTGCCGGGCCGCCGCCCGCAGCACGGCCAAGGCGACCGGGTCGCCCTCGCGGGCGCAGTCCGCCACCCGGGGCGCGAAGGAGGCCAGGACGGCCGGGCGGTCCGGGCGTGGGTACAGCTTGCCGGGAAGGTCCGGCATCGGGCCGAACAACTCCGTCGCGCACTCCAGCAGTCGGACCGAGCCGCCCTCCCGCCCGTCGTGCGCGCGCAACGCGGCCTCCAGCCCGGCCCGTCCGATCCAGGCGCCACCGCCGCAGTCGCCCAGCAGGTGCCCCCAGCCGTCCGCCCGCCGCCAGCGTGTGAGATCGGTGCCGATGGCGATCATCCCCGTACCGGCGGCGACGACGGCACCGGGCAGCGATCCGAGGGCGCCCGCATACGCGGTGACCGCGTCGGCGGCGAGGGCCACCGCCCGGATCCCGCACTCGCGGCGCAGGGCACCGGGCAGATCGGCACGCAGGGCGTCACCGAGCGTGCTGAAACCGGCGGCGCCGACAGCGGCCGTGCCGAGCGCCGGGAGCCCGGCCTCGGCGGTCGCAGCCCGTACCAGGGGCACCAGTTGATCCATCAGGTGCCCGGCGTCGATCCCCCGGTCCCCCGTCCGCACCGGCACCCGGGACTCCCGCGCGGCCAGCGGCCCCCGTGTGACGTCCCCGACGACGACCCGGAGTCCGGATCCTCCGGAGTCGACGGCGAGGAAACCATCGGTGCTCACCGATGCGGGCCCGCTCCGCTCCGCCGTCACGGCAGTCGCCAGTCCACCGGCTGACCCCCTTGGCGCATGAGCAGGTCGTTGGCGCGGCTGAACGGGCGCGAGCCGAAGAAGCCACGGTCGGCCGACATGGGGGAGGGGTGGGCGGACTCCACCGAGGGCAGGTCGCCGAGCAGCGGGCGGAGGTTGCGGGCGTCGCGACCCCAGAGGATGGACACCAGCGGCTTGCCGCGCGCGGCCAGCGCGCGGATGGCCTGCTCGGTGACCTCCTCCCAGCCCTTGCCCCGGTGCGCGGCCGGACGCCTCGGGGCCGTGGTGAGCGCCCTGTTGAGCAGCAGCACGCCCTGCCGGCTCCACGGGGTCAGGTCGCCGTTCGACGGCTGGGGCAGCCCCAGGTCGGTGTTCAGCTCCCGGTAGATGTTGATCAGGCTGCCGGGCAGCGGACTCACCTCGGGCGCGACCGAGAACGACAAGCCCACCGCGTGCCCCGGGGTCGGGTACGGGTCCTGCCCGACGATCAGGACGCGTACCTCGTCGAAGGGCTGCTGGAAGGCCCGCAGGACGTTCGGCCCGGCCGGGAGATAGGTGCGTCCCGCGGCGATCTCCGCGCGCAGGAAGTCACCCATCTCCGCGATCCGCCCGGCCACGGGTTCCAAGGCCTGCGCCCAGCCCGCTTCGACGATTTCATGCAAGGGTCGTGGTGCCACGGCGTCACCCTACTGCCGTACAGGCAGCGGCGATCAACCAGTGGCCAACGCGGCACGACCGCGATCCCCCCGGACGCCGCATCAGATCACCGCGGCCCGCACACAGAGCACGTCCGGCAGATGCGACGCCAACTGCCGCCAGCTGTCGCCCTCGTCGGCCGACGCGAACACCTCGCCGTTACGGTTGCCGAAGTACACGCCCGCCGGGTCCGCGTCGTCGGTGCACAGCGCGTCGCGCAGCACCGTGCCGTAGTGGTCCTCCTGGGGCAGGCCCGCCGTCAGCGGGTCCCAGGACTTGCCCGCGTCCGCCGTGCGGAAGACCCGGCAGCGCCGGTCCGCGGGCACCCGGTCGGTGTCGGCGTTGATCGGGAAGACGTACGCCGCCTCCGCGCGGTGGGGATGGGCCGCGGCGGCGAAACCGAACGTCGACGGCAGGCCCTCACCGATGTCGGACCAGTGCGCGCCCGCGTCGTCGCTGCGGTACACGCCCCAGTGGTTCTGCAGATACAGGCGGTCCGGCGTCCCCGCGTCCTGGGTGATCTTGTGCACGCACTGGCCGAACTCGGGGTTCGGATTCGGCAGGAACACCGCCGAGACACCGGAGTTGGACGGGGTCCAGCTCGCGCCGCCGTCGGTCGTGCGGAACACCCCGGCCGCCGAGACCGCGACCGTCACCGCCCTCGGATCGCGCCGGTCGGTGACCACGGTGTGCAGGCCCTCGCCGCCGCCGCCCGGCTCCCACCGCGCGCGCGTCGGGTGCTCCCAGAGGGGACGGACCAGCTCGAACGTCTCCCCCCTGTCCTCCGAGCGGTACAACGCGGCCGGCTCCGTCCCCGCGTAGACCACGTCCGGCTCCGCGGCCGCCGGGTGCAGCTGCCACACGCGCTCCAGGGAGGCGCCGGTGTCCTTGGGGAACTTCACTGCGGGCTGTGCCGGTTCGGCCCAGGAGCGGCCCAGGTCGTCGGAGTGGAACACCGACGGTCCCCAGTGGGCGCTGTCGCCCCCCGCCAGCAGCCGCGGAGTCGTACCACGAGTGTCGATGGCGACCGAGTACACGGCCTGTGCGTTGAAGTAGGGGCTTTCGTCGAACTCCCAGGCGCTACCGCGCCGGCGCCCGATGAACAAGCCTTTGCGTGTGCCCACGGCGAGCAGTACTTCGGTCATGCCGATCACCTCCGCGACGTCTTTATCCCAGACACCGGCCAGTCTGCACCCCACCACTGACAGTGACCCCCGAAAGCGGCTGCGTCCCAGGTCAGCACGGTGTCGCCGGACGGAAGCGGACCGTGCGCGCGGCCCGTCGGCCCTCGGGACCGGCGCGTCGCGTCCCGGACCGTGAGCATTCGACGACCCGTGCGCCGTATGGGAGGGCGGTCGGGGGATGTTCGTGTGCTCACGAGGAGGAAGCCTTCGATGGGGTTCGGTGATCCGCGGGTGTGGCTGTGGCGCTGGCGGCGCAATCCGCTGCGGCGCCGCGCCGACAGGGTGGAGGCGTGGATTCTGCTCGGCGCCTGGGCGCTCACCGCGCTTGTCGGGGTGTTCGCCGGTCTGACGGTGAGCCGGACCGTCGAGGGGGAACTGGCCCGGGAGCGCGTCGAGTGGCGCCCGGCCGAGGCACGGCTGACCGAGCAGGTGCCCGGATCGCCCCCCGCACCGTCCGGCGCGCCGGGCATCGAGCGGGTGTGGGCCGAGGTCCGCTGGTCCGCGCCGGACGGTTCCGACCGCACCGGCCAAGCCCGGGTCCGGCCCGGCAGCCCGGCCGGCACCCCGGTCACCGTCTGGACCGACCGGCAGGGCCGCCTGGTCACCGAACCGACCACCCCCTCCGAGGCCCACGTCCGCGCCCACCTGACCGGCGCCCTCGTGGGCATCGGCGTGGCCGCCCTCCCACTGGCGGGCGCCCGCCTCCTGCGCGACCGGCCGGAACGCGAACGCCTGGACCAGTGGGAGGCCGACTGGGCCCGATTCGACGCACTGCGCCACCGCGGAGCGAGCTGAGCACCTCGCCACCGGCCAGACTCAACCGCACCGACGCAAGGCGCGCTGCGCGTGGTGCCGTGAGACCGGCTGAGCTGTGGCGCCGTCAGGCGGGCTGAGCGTGGCGGCACCACAAGGTGCGTCGGATCGAACGTGGCGCCGCCAGGCGGACTGAGCGTGGTGAAGCCGGACGAGCCGAGTGCGGCTCCGGTCGGACCGGCCGAGCTGCGGCTCCGGTCGGACCGGCTGAGGTGTGGTGCCGTAGGTCGGCTCAGCTGTGGCGCCGTCAGACCGGCTGGGCGGCGCGCGCGAGCGCCGGGTCCGGCAGCGGCAGCGCCCTGTCCAGGATCGCGCCGAGGTCCGCCCCGTCGGGCAGGGTGCCGAAGGCGTGCCCCCAGTCGCCACCGAGCCGGGTCGCGCAGAACGCGTCGGCGACCGCGGGCGGCGCGTGCCGGACCAGCAGCGATGCCTGGAGGGTGAGCGCCATCAGCTCCACCAGCCGCCGCGCACCTGACGGGGAGCCCTCCGCCAGCGTGTCCTTGAGCCGGTTCACCGCGGCGTCCAGCCGGGCGTCCGCCCCCCGCGCCAGGGCCAGTTCGGCGAACAGCGCCTCCGCCGTGCCCGGCTCGCGGCTCAACGCGCGCAGCACGTCGAGCGCGTTGACGTTCCCGGACCCCTCCCAGATGGACAGCAGGGGCGCCTCGCGGTAGTGGCGGGGCATGCCCGAGTCCTCCACGTAGCCGTTGCCGCCCAGGCACTCCAGCGCCTCCGCGGTGAACGCCGGGCCCCGCTTGGTGACCCAGTACTTGCCCACGGCGGTCGCGATCCGGCGGAACGCGGCCTCGCCGCGGTCCCCGCGCACCGCCCGGTCGGCCGCCCCCGCCAGCCGTAGGGTGAGCGTCGTGGCCGCCTCGGACTCCAGCGCCAGGTCGGCCAGCACGTTGCGCATCAGCGGCTGGTCCACCAGGCGCGCCCCGAACGCACTGCGGTACCGCGCGTGATGCCCCGCCTCGACCAGCGTCCTGCGCATCAGCGTCGCCGAGCCCATCACGCAGTCCAGCCGGGTGCAGTTGACCATCTCGATGATCGTCTTGACGCCCTGCCCCTCGGGGCCGACCAGCCAGGCGACGGTCCCGTCGAACTCCGGCTCGGACGAGGCGTTCGAGCGGTTGCCGAGCTTGTCCTTCAGGCGCTGGATGCGGAAGGTGTTGCGGCTCCCGTCGGGCAGCACGCGCGGCACCAGGAAGCAGGACAGTCCGTCGGGAGCCTGCGCCAGCACCAGGAACACGTCACACATGGGCGCCGACGTGAACCACTTGTGCCCCCGCAGGGTGTACACGCCGGGCTCGGCGGTCGGCGTGGCGACGGTCGTGTTCGTGCGGACGTCCGAGCCGCCCTGCTTCTCGGTCATCCCCATGCCGGCCAGCAGACCGCTCTTCCGCGTGGGCACGCCGAGCTCCGGATCGTACTCACGGCTCGTCAGCAGCGGCTCGTAGACCTTCGCCAGGTCCGGCTGCCGGCGCAGCGCCGGGACGGCGGCGTACGTCATCGACGTCGGGCAGCCGTGTCCGGCCTCGGCTTGTCCCCACACCAACCCGCCCGCCGTACGGGCCACATGGGCCCCGGTCCGGTCGTCCGCCCAGGGAGCGCCCGCCAGGCCCTCGGTGACCGCGACGCGCATCAGGTGGTGCCAGCTCGGGTGGAAGTCGACCTCGTCGACCCGGTTGCCGTACCGGTCGTGGGTGCGCAGCACCGGTTCGTACCGGTTGGCCAGCTCACCCCACTCCTGGGCCTCCTCGCTGCCGGCCTGCAGGCCGAGACGCCGGATGCCCTCCTCGGCCCACCCGGCACCCTCCCGCCGCAGCCCCTCCAGCAGGGCCCGGTCGTCGGACGCGTCGTACGGGGTCAGGGCAGGGGGCTGGTTGGAGACGACGTGCGTGGCGCCGCCGGAAGGACCGTCATGTGTCGAGACCATGGGGCAGTGTTGCATTTCTGCTGCGATCGCAGCAATACTGCAACAAGAAGATCCGCCCCGTACAGTACGTGCCCATGCGCATCGACGAGACCGCCCTGCCCGGCGAGGCCGCCCTGCGCCCGCTGTCGGCCCGGTCCGTCGTATTGAGCCTGCTGCTCGGCGCCCATCCGCCGGAGCTTCCCGGGCGCGACCTCGCCCGTGCCGTGGAGCCCTTCGGTGTCGGCGGCTCCACCCTGCGGGCCGCGCTCAGCCGCATGACGGCCGCCGGGGACCTGCTGCGCACGGACACCGGATACCGGTTGAGCGAGCGGCTGCTGGACCGTCAGCGCCGGCAGGACGACGCCCTGCACCCCCACACGCGCGCGTGGGACGGCGACTGGGAGATGGTCGTGATCACCGCGACCGGCCGCGGCCCCGCCGAACGCGCCGACCTGCGCACCCGCCTCGGCGCCCTACGGCTCGCCGAACTCCGCGAGGGCGTCTGGCTCCGCCCGGCCAACCTGCGCCGTCCCCTGCCGGACGACCTGGCAGCCGTGATCCAGTCCTTCACGACCCGGCCCGCGCCGCCCGCACGCGACCTGGCGGCGACCCTGTGGCCGCTCGTCACGTGGGCCGACACGGCGCGCGTGCTGCTCGACCACATCGCGCGCGTGGAGCGTCCCGCCGATGGCCTCACGGTCTTCGCTGCGGTCGTCCGTCATCTGCTCGCCGACCCCGTGCTGCCGCCGGCGCTCCTGCCCACCGACTGGCCGGGAACCGCGCTGCGCACCGCCTATGCCGACTACCTGCGGGAGCTGACGGAAGCCCTGCGGCGGGCGTGAGGCGGCGGCCGCGCGATGCGCCCGCCGCAACGCCTCACCCGGCGGCCGCCGCACCTCGTACGGCACCTCGCGCAAGACCCCCAGGCTCCATACCCCCGTTTGTCCGACTTTCCGTCATTCGTACGGATGACACCTCGCATCAAGGGAACCCGGCGGGGTGAGACATGGATCTGCCAGGGAGCGTGAGTGTCATGGCACCACAAAAGACTTCGTCCGAGCTCCCGGCACCGCTGCGCGCACCTGTGACGGCGCTGCGCAAGGTGCCCGGGGCAGGGGTGGTGACCAAGGCGGCCGGTGGTGCGCTGGACGCGGTGGGCACCGTGTCGCCGCGTGGTCGTCGTGTCGCGGTGTACACCGGGGCAGGGCTGCTCGGCGTGGCGGGCGTGGTGGAGTGGCCCATCGCCCTCACGGTCGCCGGCGTGGCGTGGCTGACCCAGCCGAAGCCCGGCCACGACGGCAACGGGGCGGCCACCACTACGGGCGCCGCCAAGACGGCGGCCTCCAAGTCGTCCACGGCCAAGCGGACGACGTCCAGCCGTGGGAGCGGGAAGACGGCGACCGCCGGCCGGCGCTCGACGTCGACCAGCAAAGGTACGACGTCCAGCCGCGGCAAGGCGGGGGCGTCCGGCGGGCGGAGTTCGTCCACCGGCGGCCGGCGCAAGGCGACCACCAGCGGCGGGTAGGGAACGGCGGGCCGGAGCCCTGCCACCCGGCCCGCCCCACACACGAGCAGAGGGCGTGACATGGGGCTTTGGTTGCTGAGGGACTCATCGGCGGCCGTCTCCGACATCGTCATGGCCGGGCCGCGCCTGCTGGTGCGCGGCACCGCGCCCGCAGTCGGTGCCGCCGCCGGTGCCGTGGCCGGGACCGCGCGCGCCGGGGTGCGCGGCGCGGAGGCCATGGTGCGGGTGTCGCGGGTGGCGCGCGCGGCGCTGCCCGGAGCGGGACGCCACTGGCGGGCCGGCGACCGGGTGCATCTGGCGCTGCGGGCTGTCCCCGAGTCCGAGCGGGCGGAGCGCAGGGACGGCGTGGCCCCGGCGGACTGGGCCGAACAGACGGACCGGGTGGACGGGGCGGACCGAGTCGACCGCGCGGACGGAGCGGACAGCGCCGACCGAGCGGATCAGCCGGACCGGTCGGACCAGGCGGATCAGGCAGGCGGAGGCGGAGAAGGCAAGGCAGGCCGGGCGGGCCCGGCCGTGGCCACCGCGCGTGCGGCCCGGCGGATGGCCGAGGAGCTCGCCGAGCACCCGGACGTGGCCTACGCCTACTGGGACGGCGGGCTGGCCCGGCTGGTGGTCGTCGCGTGCGAGGCCACCCTGACCGACGGGGTGCTGGACCACGCCAATGAACTCGCCGACCGGTACGGACTGGTGCCCGCGGACGTCCCGGTCGAGGAGTTCGCGCACCCCGGCGACCCGGGCGAGGTGCGGACCGTGTCGGCGGCGATCGTGGCCGACGCCGCGGGCATCGTCGTCGCGGTCACCGGATCCATGCTGCGGCTGCCGCCCTCCCCCCGCTTCGTGACCGCCGCCGTCACACTGCTGCGTGAGAACCCCCGCTTCCGCGGCTTCATGCGGTCCCGGTTCGGCGCCTCCCACACCGACCTGATCCTGGCGGTCGCCAACGCGGCCGCCCATGGCGCCGGGCAGACCCCGGCCTCCCTGGTCCTGGACGGCGCCCTGCGCTGCCTCCAGCTCGCGGAGGCGCTGGCGCGCGGCGCCGCGTTCGACTCGGTGCACGACCAGGTGGTCGGACCCGGACGCGACGACGTGGCCGCGCACCGCTTCCCGCGCCCACCGCTGCGGCCCGCGCCCGCGCAGGAGTACGCCATCCACGCCGAGACCGGCAGCGTGGTGGGCGCCGCAGTGACGCTGCTCGTCAAGCACAGCGGTACGGAAGCGGCCGAGGCCATCCTCGCGGGCTCCCCGAAGGCCGCCCGCTACGGGCCCGCCGCCTTCCACGCGGTCCTTGGCTGCGCCCTGGCCCGCACCGGCGTGCTGGTGCGCAACATGGACCGGCTGCGGCAACTGGAGACGGCCGGCACGGTGTTCCTGCATCCGAGCGCCCTGCACAGCGCGGACGGCAGCGCCGACCCGATGGCCGAGGCCGTCCTCGACGCGGCGCGCCGCGCCGGCCTGCGCGTCGTGGTGGTCGCGGATCCCGCGCTCGGCGAGTTCGCGGCGCTCGCGGACCACATCGTCGCCGCCGACCGTGCGACCGGCGAGGTCGTGGACCGGCTACGGGGGCGCGGGGGCGTCATCACCGTGGCCCGTCCGTCCTCCGCCGACGACACCGACGCGCTCGCCGGGCTGCTCGCCGGGGACGTGGCCGTCGCGCTCGCCGACGCGGACGCAGCCGTCGCCTGGGGCGCGGACCTGGTCGCGCCGGGCGGCCTGGGTGACGTGTGGCGGCTGCTCAGCGCGGTGCCCGCGGCCCGCGGGGTCGGCCGCCGCGCACAGGTTCTGGCCCGGTCCGGCGCCGCCCTGTCCGGGCTGCTGGTCGCCGTCGGCGAGTCGGGCAGTGGCACCGGCATCCCGCTGGTCGGACTGCGGCACGCGCCCGTCGACATCGGCGCCGCGCTCGCCCTGCTGAGCGGCGCGCGGGCGGCGATCGGCGTGGCGTCGGCCCGCGCGCCGCACCCCCGGCCGCGAGTGCCCTGGCACGCCCTGAAAGTGAGCGACGTCCGCGAACGCCTGGGAGGACTGGAGCGCCGGGCGAAGGAAGAAGAGGGGATGGTCACCGCCTCGGCCACCGGCGGGGCCCGCAAGGTGGCGCGCACCGCCGTACGCGCCCCCGGTATGGCGCCGGTCCGCTGGACGCTCGAGCTGGGCCGGGCCGTGCGCGGAGAACTGGACGATCCGCTGACGCCCGTGCTGGCCGTCGGCTCGGCCGCCTCCGCGATCCTCGGCTCCATGGTGGACGCCCTGCTCGTCGTCGGCGCCCTCGACCTGAACGCGCTCGTCGGCGGTGTCCAGCGGCTGCGCGCCGAACGGGCGCTGTCCGGGCTGGTCGCCGAACAGAAGCAGAAGGCCCGGGTCAGCAACGGCGACGCGGGTGGCTCGCACACCGTGGACGCCACCCGGCTCCACCCGGGCGACGTGATCGAGCTCAAGGCCGACGACGTCGTACCGGCCGACGCGCGCCTGCTGTGGGAGGACGGTCTGGAGGTCGACGAGTCGGCGCTGACCGGCGAGTCCCTGCCCGTCGACAAACAGACGGAGCCCACGCCGAGCGCCGCCGTCGCCGACCGCCGCTGCATGGTGTTCGAGGGCACGACCGTGGTCGCGGGACAGGCGCGGGCCGTGGTGGTGGAGACGGGCGAGCGCACCGAGGCGGCGCGGGCGGTCCACCTCGCCGCCCGTAAGCCCCCGGCCGCGGGTGTGCAGGCCCGTCTGCAGGAACTCACCGGCAAGGCATTGCCGTTGACCATGGCGGGCGGCGCCGCGGTGACCGGCCTGTCGCTGCTGCGCGGCGCCCCGATCCGGGAGGCCGTCAGCGGTGGAGTGGCGGTCGCGGTGGCCGCCGTTCCCGAGGGACTGCCGCTGGTGGCCACGGTGGCGCAGTTGGCGGCCGCCCGCCGCCTCAGCCACCGGGGTGTCCTCGTGCGGGCGCCGCGCACACTGGAGGCCCTCGGCCGGATGGACACGGTCTGCTTCGACAAGACCGGCACGCTCACCGAGAACAAGCTGCGCCTGGTGCGGGTGACCGACGCCGACAGCGAGGCCCGTACGCCCGAGGAGGCCGCGGACACCGAGACCATGCGGGTCGCGGTACGTGCCTGTCCGCAGCCGGAGGAGGGCCCCGACAAGCCGGTGCACGCCACAGACGAGGCCGTGCTGGACGCGGCCGGGCCCGACCCCGAGTGGGTGCAGACGGAGGGCCGGCCGTTCGAGGCGGGCCGTGGGTACGCCGGTGCCGTGGGTCACGCGGGTGACGGCAGGCGGGTGTTCGTGGTCAAGGGCGCGCCCGAGGTCGTGCTGCCGGCCTGCCGTGACGTTCCCGACGAGGCGTACGACCAGGCCCACGACCTGGCCCGGGACGGACTGCGCGTGCTGGCGGTGGCGCAACGGCCCCTGGCCGACGGCGAGAAGGACTCGGAGATCGGCGAAGCGCCCCTGAAGGGCCTGGAGTTCACGGGGCTGCTCGCGCTGGCCGATGTGCCGCGCGAGTCGTCCACGGCGCTGGTGCGCGGGTTGCGCGAGGCGGGCGTACGACCGGTCATGCTGACCGGCGACCACCCGCAGACCGCCCGTGCGATCGCCGTCCAGCTGGGCTGGCCCGAGGACACCGACGTGGTCACCGGCGACGAACTGGCCGCCGCGGACCGCTCCGAGCGTGCCCGGATGCTGCACGACGTGGGCGTGGTCGCCCGGGTCGCGCCCGAGCAGAAGCTCCAGGTCGTCGAGGCGCTGATGGACTCCGGCCGGGTGGTCGGCATGGTCGGTGACGGCGCCAACGACGCCGCCGCGATCCGCGCCGCCGACATCGGCGTGGGCATCAGCGCCCGCGGTTCGGCGGCCGCCCGCAACGCCGCCGACCTGGTGCTCACCAACGGCGACATGACGGTCCTCGTCGAGGCGGTCTCCGAGGGCCGCGCCCTGTGGCACAGCGTCGCCGACGCCGTCGCCATCCTGATCGGCGGCAACGCGGGTGAGGTCGGCTTCGGGATCGTCGGCAGCCTGCTCGGTGGGGCCGCGCCGTTGTCGACCCGTCAGATGCTGCTGGTGAACCTGTTCACCGACCTGTTCCCGGCGATGGCGGTGGCGGTCACACCGCAGAAGGACGTGCGCGAGGAGGCGAGCGCGGGCAGCGGCCCGATGGGTACGTCGCTGCTCGGTACACCGCTCATGCGGCAGATCCGGCACCGGGCGTTGACCACGTGCCTCGGCGCGGTGGTGGCCTGGCTGATCGGCCGCTTCACTCCCGGCTCGATCCGCCGCACCACGACGATGGCCCTGTGCGCCGTCGTCGGAACGCAGCTGGCCCAGACCCTCGCCGACCGCCGCGACAGCCCTCTGGTCCGCCTGACCGTCATCGGCTCCGCCGTGGCCCTGGTCGCCGTGGTCCAGACCCCCGGCGTGAGCCAGGCCCTCGGCTGCACCCCTCTGGGCCCGATCGCCTGGGCAGGCGTCCTGGCGGCCATCGCCCTGGCGGTCGCGGGTCAGCGAGCACTGCCGCACATCGAGCGGGCGGTCGTACGCCTGGGCGAGGGCGCCCCCGAAGGCGTCAAGGAGGCGCTGGCCCGCCTCGGCACGTGAGCCGGCCGCCTCGGCGCGTGAGGGTGTCCGGCGGGTGAGGGCGCCCGGCGGGTGAGGGTGCCCGGCGCGGGACGGGATCCCGGCCGGTGAAAGACGCCCGCCACGCCGTTCTCCGCAGACGCCCGCCACGCCGTTCCACGGCGTTTTCTGCAGACGCCCGCCACGGACCTTCTCCACAGTCGCCCGCTACGGACGCGCCCCTACGGACGCCCGCTCACACACACCGACCGGTGATACTGCTCAGGCACCCGCACCTCGCCCCCCAGTTCCCGCGCGGCGTGCCTCGCCCACGACGGGTTGCGGAGCAGCTCGCGGCCCAGCAGGACGGCGTCCGCCTCGCCATTGGCGATGATCTTCGCCGCCTGTTCGGGCTCCGTGATGAGCCCGACCGCGGCGACGGGGAGGCGGGCCTCGGCCCTGACCCGGGCCGCGAAGGGGACCTGGTAGCCGGGGCCGGTCGGGATGGGGACGCCGGAGGCGTTGCCGCCGGTGGAGACGTCCAGGAGGTCCACGCCGTGGGCCCGGAGATCGCGGGCGAGGCGGACCGTGTCGTCCCCGGTCCAGCCGCCCTCCTCCAGCCAGTCCGTCGCCGAGACACGGAAGAACAGCGGCTTGCCGTCCGGCCACACCTCACGCACGGCGTCGACGACTTCGAGGGCGAACCGGGTCCGGTTCTCGAACGAGCCGCCGTACGCGTCGGTGCGGTGGTTGGAGTGCGGGGAGAGGAACTCGTTGATCAGGTAGCCGTGGGCGCCATGGATCTCCACGATCTCGAACCCGGCCGCCAGCGCCCGCCGCGCCGCGTCCGCGAACTGGCCCACGACCTCACGGATCTGAGCGACCGTCAGCTCGGTGGGCACCGGATGCCGCTCGTCGAAGGCCACCGCGCTCGGCGCCACCGGCTGCCACCCGTATGTTCCTGGCCCGACGGGCGCCCCGCCCTTCCACGGCTGGTCGGTCGAGGCCTTGCGCCCGGCGTGGCCGAGCTGGACGGCCGGTACGGTCCCCTGCGAGACGAGGAACCGCGTGATCCGCCGGAACGCCTCGACCTGCGTGTCGTTCCAGAGGCCGAGGTCCCACGGCGAGATCCGCCCCTCCGGACTCACCCCGGTCGCCTCCACGATGATCAGCCCCGTACCGCCGACCGCGCGGCCGGCGTAGTGCGCGAAGTGCCAGTCGTGGGGCACACCGGCCTCGGGCCCCTGCGGCACCGCCGAGTACTGGCACATGGGTGGCATCCACACCCGGTTGGGGATCGTCACATCGCGCAGGGTGTAGGGCTCGAAGAGCGCACTCACGGCGGACTCCATTCTTCACGGGACCGGTGGTCGACTCGTACGATAACCTTCGTAGTACGGCGGATGTCAAACTATGATGGTTCTCGTACAATGGAGGTTCCCGGACGAAGTGGAGCCGTCGTGACGCCCGCCGCCCCCATCACCAGCAGCCGTGTCCTGCCGCATCCGGCACGTGAGGACATCCGGCTGGAAGGCGTGCTGCACGCGCTCTCCGACCCGATGCGCCTGAGCATCGTGCGAGAGCTGGGCGCCGGTGACGAGCTCTCCTGTTCACACTTCGACCTGCCGGTCACCAAGTCCACGACCACCCACCACTTCCGGGTGCTGCGCGAGAGCGGTGTGATCCGGCAGGTCTACCGGGGCACGGCCAAGATGAACGGCCTGCGCGAGGACGACCTAGACGCCCTCTTCCCGGGACTTCTGGACAGCCTGCTCGCCGCCGCCGACCGGCAGGCCGCCCGGCTCGCCGACGCCGGCTGAACCGCCCTTGGCGGGGAGGTGGTTGAAGAGCAGGTTGAGCGCGACCGCGGTGAGGCAGCCCGCGCTGATGCCGCTGTGCATGATGGTCTGGAACCAGTCCGGGAACCGGTCGTAGACGGTCGGCACCCCGACCGGCAGCACGCCCGCCGCGACCGACACGGCCACCACGGTGAGGTTGTGGTTGCCCCCGAAGTCGACCGCGGCCAGCGTCCGCACACCGCTCGCCGCGACCGTCCCGAACATCACCAGCCCCGCGCCACCGAGCACCGGCGCCGGAATCGCCGCCACCACCGCGCCCAGCTTGGGCAGCAGTCCGAGCAGCACCAGCATGCCGCCCGCTGCCGCGACCACCCAGCGGCTGCGCACCCGCGTCATGCCGACCAGCCCCACGTTCTGCGCGTAGGCCGTGTACGGGAAGGTGTTGAAGACACCGCCGAGGACGGTCGACAGCCCGTCGGCGCGCAGCCCGTCCGCCAGCGGGCGCGGCTCGATCCTCCGCCCGGTCATCTCGCCGACCGCGATGAAGTCACCGGTCGTCTCGGTCATGGTGACCAGGGCGACCACCAGCATCGACACGATCGCCGACAGCTCGAACACCGGCGCGCCGAAGTGGAACGGCGTGCTGACCCCCAGCCAGTCGGCGTCCTTGACGCCACCGAAGTCCGTGAACCCGAGCGGTACCGCCACCGCCAGCCCCACCGCGATACCGATCAGCACCGCGATCCGGCTCAGGAACACCGGCGCGAACCGCTGCACGCCCAGCACCGTCGCCAGCACGAAGGCGGCCAGCGCCAGGTTCTTCGGTGCCCCGAAGTCCTCGGAACCCGCCCCACCGGCCGCCCAGTTGCCCGCCACCGGCAGCAGCGAGACACCGATGATCAGGATCACCGTGCCGGTGACCAGCGGCGGGAAGAAGCGCAGCAGCTTCCCGAACACGGGCGCCAGCAGCATGATCGCCAGCCCCGCGACGATCACCGAGCCGTAGATCGCGGGCAGCCCGCCGCCCGTCGTCCCGATCAGCACCATCGGCGACACCGCGGCGAACGTACAGCCCTGCATGATCGGCAGCCGCACGCCGAACCGCCACAAGCCGACGCACTGGATCAGTGTGGCGATCCCGCACACCAGCAGATCCGCGGTGATCAGATACGCCAGATCCGCGGGCGACAGCTTCAGGGCGCCACCCACGATCAGCGGCACGGCCACCGCGCCCGCGTACATCGCGAGCACATGCTGCAACCCGAAGGCGGCCAGATGCCGCACGGGCGGGACCTCGTCGACGGGATGGACGGGGGCGGTCGATGCCATGGGAACTCCAGAGCGGCGGGCAGGCGGGAACATCCGAACAGCCAGAGTCCGTATGCGCCTTGCACGGTTTGTCGATGTCCGAGGCGTTGCCACCATGTGTCACGGCCGGCCGCGGTGGCAAGGCTCCGCCGCCAGGCGGGGCGCGGCCTGTCACGACGCGCCGCGTGCCGCCGCCCGCAGGGCTTCCCAGTCCGGCAGTTTGACCGTACGGCGCCCCAGTGAGGCCCCGAGCTCCGCCTCGGCCCGCTCGATGGCCCGCCACCCCGACCACTCGACCGGCTCGACCCCCAGGTCCCGCAGTGCCGTGAGCGGGTCGTCCGGGACGTCCATGCGTACGAGTACGGCGGCGTCCTCGACCAGCGACAGCACCGTCTCCTTGGCGCACGGGCGGTTGGTGCCGATGACACCCGTCGGACCGCGCTTGATCCAGCCCGCCACGTACTCACCCGGCGCGACGACGCCGCCCCGCACCACCCGCCCGGCCAGATGCGGCACGGTGCCGGTCGCGGGGTCGAACGGCAGCCCCTCCAGCGGCACCCCGCGATACCCCACCGACCGCAGCACCAACTGGGCCTCGACATCCTCGTACCGGCCCGTCCCCCGCACCCCGCCCCGCCCGTCCGGCAGCGTCCGCTCGAACCGCACCGCGTCGACCCGCCCGCCGTCGCCAAGCACCTCCACCGGGCGCAGGAAGAACCGCAGCCGGATCCGGCGCGGCAGGCCCTTCGCCGGCTCGGCGGCCCAGCCGCGCAGCACCTCCACGTTGCGGCGCTGCGCCGCAGGCAGCGCGGACGGATCGGCGTACGCCGGATCCAGCGCCAACTCGTCTGAGTCCAAGGACACTTCGGCATCCGGCAGGGAACCCAGCTCGCGCAGCTCCTTGGTCGTGAACCGGGCCTGCGAGGGGCCGCGGCGCCCCACCATGTGGACGACGCCCACCCGGCTCGCCGTCAGCGCGGTCAGCGCCGCGTGCGGCATGTCGGTGGGGCTCAGCTCGGCCGCCCCGCGCGCCAGGATCCGGGTGACGTCCACGGCGACGTTCCCCACGCCGATGACCACGGCCGACCGCGCGCCGAGCACGAAGCCGTCGGCCAGGGCGTCCGGATGGGCGCTGTACCAGGACACGAACTCGGTCGCCGAGAAACTGCCCGGCAGGTCCTCGCCCGGGATGCCGAGGTGGCGGTCGGTGGCGGCGCCCACGCAGTACACCACCGCGTGGTACATCTTCCGCAGCCGGGCGGCCGGCACCCCGCCCGCGCCGATCTGCACACCGCCGAGGAAGCGCACCCGCTCGTGCTCCAGGACCGTCCGCAGGGTGTTCTGCAACGACTTGATCTTCTCGTGGTCGGGCGCCACGCCGTACCGCACCAGGCCGTACGGACACGGCAGCCGGTCCAGCACGTCGACGAGCACGGTGGAGTCCTGCTGGACCAGGGTCTGGGCGCAGTAGACCCCGCTCGGTCCCGAGCCGACGACGGCGACACGCAGCACGGCGGAACTCCTTCGTCCGGTGGGTCACCGGAGGATCGTCCGGTGCAGCACAGGAGATCGCTGATGGCTCCAGCATCGCACCGGCCCGGCCCCACTGACAGGGTGCCGGGCGGGGCAGGCCGCGTGTCCGTCCGAATGGAGTGTGACCGGCCCGCCCCGGCCCGCCGACCCGACCGCCTGCCCCTCACGACATCGTGCGCATCCGAGTGATCTCGCTGGTCTGCTGGGCGATCACATCATCGGCCAGTTCCTCGATCCGGACGTTGTTGCCCTGCGCCTTCACCTCCGCGGCCATCGTGACCGCCCCCTCGTGATGAGCGATCATCAGTGTGAGGAAGAGCTGGTCGAACGCCTTGCCTCGTGCCGCCCTCAGCTTGCCCAACTGCGCCTCGGTCGCCATGCCCGGCATCGCGGCATGGTCGTGACCGCCGTTGTGCTCGCTCTTCCCGTGCTCATCGAGCCAGCTGCGCATGACCTCGATCTCCGGCCGCTGCGCGGCATCGATACGCTCGGCCACCTTCTTCACCTGCGAGGACTGGGCGCGGTCCGGCACGAGTCCGGTCATCTCCAGCGCCTGTGAGTGATGCTCGATCATCATCCGCGCGTAGTCGGCGTCGGCTGAGTTGGGGGAGTCGTCGTCGGCGCGCTGCTCCGCCGCCTCCTCGGCCGACAGGGTCCGGTTCGCCTCGCCGGGCATCCCGGGCACGATCACCGACGGCCCGCCCGCCCCGTCCGGTTCGGCGTCCGCACCGGAGTCGCAGGCCGTCAGCGCGAGAACGGCCAGGGTGGTCAGCGGCACCGCGAGGCGGACCGCCCGGGCGAAAACCTGTGTCACATCTCGGTTTCCCTCTATTGATCTGTGCATGGCGACGACGATACTGCGGAGGTCCACAACCCGTTCCCTCGCGAACGGAACCAGGGAGGACGCAGTGATCCTGTCGAACGATCCCCGAACGCGGCTCAGACGTCTCGGTGTAGCCACCGCCGCGGCCGGACTGCTGGCCGCATTGCTGACGGCTCAGCCGGCGAGCGCGATCCCCGACCCCGGGGACGGTCCGCCGGCCGGCAAGGAGGTCTCCAGCAGCACCCGGGCCGAGGTGCGCGAGGCGCTGGAATCCGGGGAGATCCCCGGAGTGGACGAGATCGTCCACTCCGCCAACATCGAGCACCTCACCAACATCCCGAAGGACGTGCTGCCCAACACCAACTCGGACCTGGCCTTCCAGGGCCGATACGCCTTCGCCGGCAACTACGACGGATTCCGCATCTTCGACATCAGCAACCCCAGGGCGCCCAAGACCGTCGCCCAGGTGCTGTGCCCCGGCTCGCAGAACGACATCTCCGTCTCCGGCGACCTGCTGTTCCTGTCCACCGACTCCTCGCGCAGCGACAGCAGTTGCAACAGCACCTCCCAGCCGGTGACCGAGAAGTCCTCCTGGGAGGGCATGAAGGTCTTCGACATCAGCGACAAGCGCAACCCCCGTTACGTCGCCGCCGTCGAAACGGCCTGCGGCTCGCACACCCACACGCTGCTCCCCGAGGGCCGCAACGTCTACGTCTACGTCTCCTCGTACTCGCCGAACGCCGCCTACCCCGACTGCCAGCCGCCGCACGACGGCATATCGGTCATCAAGGTGCCGCTCCACGCGCCCGAGAAGGCGGCGGTCGTAGGCTTCCCGGTGCTCTTCCCGGGCGAGGGACCCGACGGTGGTGGCAACCCCGGCGGACCGACCAACCCGGGCGTCTCCAAGACCACTGGATGCCACGACATCACCGTGTTGCCCTCCAAGGACCTAGCGGCGGGCGCCTGCATGGGTGACGGCATCCTGTTCTCCATCAAGGACCCGGAACGCCCGAAGGTCATCGACCGCGTCCAGGACAACGTGAACTTCGCGTTCTGGCATTCGGCGACCTTCAACCAGAGGGCCGACAAGGTCGT
>NZ_JBFBJT010000046.1:0-49205 GCF_040686175.1 Streptomyces sp. NPDC086077
GTCGCGAGGCACTGGCCTCGCGACCGCCGAGACGCGTCAGGGCAGGGCCCGAATGTCGTCCAGCTGCTCGACGCGGGCCACGTTCCCCCGGTCCTCGGCGTCCTCGCTGAGTTCTCCGGCGAACCAGGCGTCCAGGATCTCCTTCAGCACCGGCCCGGAGATCAGCCGCAGGCTCAGCGCCAGGACGTTGGCGTCGTTCCACCGGCGGGCGCCCTCGGCCGAGTAGGCGTCCCCGCACAGCGCCGCCCGCACGCCCGGCACCTTGTTCGCCGCGATGGACGCGCCGGTCCCGGTCCAGCAGCACACCACGGCCATCGCCGACGTCCCGTCGGCCACGTCGCGGGCGGCCGCCGACGAGCACGCCGCCCACTGCGGGTCGTCGCCGGGGCGCAGCGCACCGTGGGTAAGCACCTCGTGCCCACGGTCACGCAGTTCCGTGACGAGCAGCCGGGCGACGGGCTCGTCCATGTCCGAGGAAACGGAGATCCGCATGTCTCGGAGCCTACGTCAGGGCCGGCTCAGGTGGAGGCCTGGTCGCTGTCCTTCAGCGCCCCCCAGCCGTGCCAGCGCTCGACCTCGATCCAGGCGCTGACCCGGCCCCGCACCCGGTCCGGGTAGGCCTTGCCGCTGTAGCGCCGGGAGAGCCGGTCGATGTCGGCCAGCGCCTCGTCCTCGTACGTCTCGCTGACGCGCCCGACGAGGGTGACATGGGTGTACCAGTCGTCCGAGTCCAGGACCGTGAGCGTGACACGCGGGTCGCGCCGCAGGTGCTTCAGCCGGACCCGGCCCTCGTCGAGATTGATCAGCACCCGCCCGTCCTCCCACAGGTACCAGGTGGGCGTGGAGACGGGCGTGCCGTCGGAACGCAGGGTGGCCATCACGCAGGGGTTGGCGCGGGCCAGCAGGGCGTGGGCCTCGGGCGGCAACGGGGCTTGGACATACGGCTCTCTCTCCTCGATCGCAGGTGACGGAGTCGGGCTGGAGGTGGCGCGGGGGCGGTCAGGCGGGGGGCGTCTCGTCGAAGCTGGCGAAGTACGCGGCGGCCATGTCCTCGTCGCCGTGGCCCTGCTCGGCGGCGCGGGCCAGCCGCCGCGCTCCGGCGGCGGCCACATCGAGCCGCACGCCGTTGCGCTCCCCCGCCTCGACGATCAGGCGGGCGTCCTTGGCGGCCGTGGTCACCGCGAACTGGGGCGGGGACAGCCTCCCGTCGAGGATCATCGCGCTCTTGACGCGCAGGTAGCCCATGTCGAGCGGGCCGCCGGCGATGGCGTCGAAGAAGTGCTGGGGGTCCACCCCGAGCGCCCGGGCCAGGGCGAGCGTCTCGCCGGCCGCGTTGGTGGCGGCGAGAACCCAGCTGTTGGCGACCAGCTTCAGCCGGGTCGCGGTGCCGGCGGCGCCGTCCTCCCCCGTCCACACCGTGCGGGCGCCGACCGCGTCGAAGACCGGCGTCACCGCTTCCCGGCCCTGGCCGGGACCGGCGGCGAGCACCAGCAGCGCGCCGTCCTCGGCGGGCTGACGGGTGCCGAGGACGGGGGCGTCGTAGAAGACCAGACCGTGCTCCCGCGCGAAGGCTGCCAGTTCGGTGACGGACTCCAGGCCCGCGGTCGTCGACTGTGCCCAGGCGGTGCCGGCGCGCAGGGCGGGGGCGGCCTGGCGCATCACGTCGAGGGCGGTGGCCCCGTCGTACAGGATGGTGAGGACGACGTCGGCGCCCTCGACGGCTTCCGCGGGGGTGCCGGCGACGTGCGCGCCGACGGCGGCGAGCGGTTCGGCCTTGGCGCGACTGCGGTTCCAGGCGCGGACGGTGTGTCCTGCCCCGGCGATGTTCCGGGCCATCGCGGCGCCCATGATGCCGGTGCCCAGGACGCTCACGGTGAGTGTGTCGGTCATGCGTCAACTTCCCTGTCGGTGCGGTGATCGGTGCCCTGCTGGGGCCGGGGTACCCGAAGGTGCCACCCCGCGGTCACGTCGCATGTGGCCGGGTACCCCGCGGGGCCGGGGTGCCACATGGCTGTGGCTGTCTCACTGCGGTCACTCGGGCAGCACCAGCCGCCCCGTCTCCCCCGGCTCCAGGCGCACCGCCCGGTCCGGCAGGCGTACGTCGACAGCGGTGGCGTCGGACGACGGCACGGTGATCTCCAGACGGCCGTGGCGCAGGCGGACGCGGACGCCCCAGTTGCCGTGGTACCGCAGGGAGAAGCCGTAGGACGACAGCTCCGGCAGCGGAACCGGGTTCAGCCACAAGGCGCCCTCGCGGGTCTCCAGGCCGGTCAGGCCGCGCTGGACGAGGTCGAGGGTGCCGGCCATGGCGCCGAGGTGGATGCCCTCGCCGGTGGTGCCGCCCTGCACGTCGGCGATGTCGCCGCGCAGGGCCTCCTGCACGAACTGCCAGGCCTCGGCGCGCCGGGCCCGGGTGAGGATCCAGCCGTGCACCAAGCCGCTGAGGGTGGAGCCGTGACTGGTGCGGTGGAGGTAGTAGTCGACGGTGCGCCGCCAGGTCTCCTCGTCCAGTCGCAGCCCCAACCGTGCGAACACCGCCTGCAGTTCGGCCGGTGAGAACAGGTAGCCGAGCATCAGCACGTCGGCCTGCTTGGACGCCTGGTAGCGGTTGACCGTGTCGCCCTCGGCCTCCAGGATCCGGTCCAGCCGGCGGATGTCGCCGTACTCCTCGCGGTACCGGTGCCAGTCGAGCTCGGCGAGGGCGCCGAAGCCTTCGAACTGGCTGATGACGCCCTCGTGGAAGGGCACGTGCAGGGCGCGGGAGACCTCCTCCCACTGGTCGAGTTCGGCGTCGTCCAGACCGGTGCGCTCGGCGAGTTCGCGGCGTCGTGGCTCGGGCAGGCCGCTCAGCAGCTCGAGCGTGCGGGTGAGCACCCAGGAGGCGGTGACGTTGGTGTAGGCGTTGTCGTCCAGGCCGGGCTTCTCGGCGCCGGGGTAGGCGTCGTGGTACTCGTCGGGGCCGACCACACCCAGGATGCGGTACCGGCCGAGAGCCCTGTCGTAGCGTGCCGCGTCGGCCCAGAAGCGGGCGATCTGGAGCAGCATCTCGGCGGCCTTGGTGTGCCGGAACTCGATGTCGCCGCTGGTCTCGCAGTACTGCCACACGTTGTACGCGATCGCCGAGCCGACATGGTGCTGGAGCCGGGAGTGGTCCGGCAGCCAGCGGCCCGAGCGCGGGTTGAGGTGCAGCTGCTGGGTCTCCTCACGGCCGTCGCTGCCGCTCTGCCAGGGGTACATCGCGCCCCGGCGGCCGGCGTTCAGAGCGGCGGTGCAGGCCTGTTCGAGGCGGCGGTGGCGGTAGCGCAGCAGGGCCCGGGAGACCTCGGGGAAGTGCAGGTTGAGGAAGGGCAGGACGAACAGCTCGTCCCAGAAGACATGGCCGCGGTAGGCCTCGCCGTGCAGTCCGCGCGCGGGGACGCCGACGTCGAGGTCGGCGGTGTGCGGGGAGAGCGTCTGGAGCACGTGGAACAGGTGCAGCCGCAGGACGCCGCCGGCCTCGCCGCCGACGTCGAGGTCGGCGCGGCGCCACAACTGGGACCAGGCGGTGCGGTGGCCGCGCAGCAGGTCGTCGAAGCCGGGGGCACGGCCGACCCGGGCCACGGCGGCGTACAGCGGGTCGCTGATCGCCGGGTCGCGCGAGGTGTGCAGGGCGACGGTCTTGTCGACGGTGGCGGTGCGGCCGGGCACCAGGTGCAGCCGGATCCGCTGGGTGGTGCGCGGACGGGCGTGCCGGACGGTGACGGGCGCGTCCGCGGTGAGGCGGGACGCCATGCCGACGCGGATGTCGGAGGTGCGGGTGCGGCAGCGCAGCCACACCGTGTCGTGCTCGGCGATGCCCGCGTGCTCGTGGGTGAGGTGCCGGCCGTCCAGGTCCCGGTAGCGGGCGACTCCGGCGTTGCGTACGCCACCGTCGAGGCCGGCCTCGACGTGCAGCTCGCCGGAGAAGCCGTCGGCGGTGAACTCGGTGCGCAGTGCCGCCAGATGCGGGTCGCCCATGTGCACCAGCCGCTGCTGGCGCACCGTCAGGGCCCGTCCGTTGCCGAGGCCGAAGCGGGTCAGCCGCTCCAGCACCCCCGAGGACAGGTGCAGCACCATGCGGTGTTCGAGGACGGGGGCGGTGTCCGGGGTGAGCCAGGGCCGGCCGCGCAGCCGGAAGCGCAGTTGCAGCCAGTTGGGCAGGTTGACCATGTCCTCGTTCTCGACCCTGCGGCCGGCCACGTCGGAGCTGAGCCGGTTGTAGCAGCCGGCCACATAGGTCCCTGGGTAGTGCACATCGTCGGCGGAACACTCCGGGAGTGCTCCGCGGGTGGCGAAGTAGCCGTTGCCGAGTGTGCACAGCGACTCACGCAGCCGCTCGTCGGCCGGCTCGTAGCCCTCGTACTCCCACGTCCAGCCCGTCACCTCGGTGCTCCTCCCGCAGCGGGCGGCGCCGAGACGGGGTACGGCTGTCTCGGCACCGTGCGGAAGCAGTGTCTCCCCGAGGCACTGCCCTGGTGCGCGGCCCACGCCGGTGACGAGCGGGAACCGCGCCGAAGGGGCCCCGGTGCCTAGGAGGCCGGTTGTGCCACGCCGGCCGGGTCGCGGCGCAGCACCGTGACCCGGTGGAAGTTGCAGCCGGCGGACGGGGCGGGCTCGCCCGGGGGCTGGTCCTGGGCGTGCAGGGCGACGCTCACCAGGCTCAGCAGCAGGTCGACGTCCGTGTCGCAGTCGAGGTGGACGGTCACCCACCGGGAGCCGGGCACCAGCCGGATCGCGGTGGAGACGGTGAGGTCCTGGGCGAACCGCCCGACGGCCCGGCTCGTGAGGTTGAGGTCCACGTCGTGGGCCGTGTGGAAGTGGGCGATCTCGCTGCGGGTGGAGCGAACTGCCCGCCCCGTGCCACAACTGGCCGGTCCCACCGTGAGGTCGGGCCAGGATTCCAGTTGCTCCAGGGCGCGCTGGGCCAGAGTCATGTCTCCATCGTCACCGCATCACCGCACGGATACCAGTGGTTGGACACTTCGTAACCCAGGCGTGAGGATCTCACGCGGGCAGCCGCCGAGCCGGACGCGCCCTGCGGGCCGCCGCCAGGGCGTTCAGGTGGGCCTGGACGTACGGCACGGCCGCCGTCTCGACCTCGCCGTCGATGAAGGCGGGCTGGACGTTCACCTCGAAGACGACCCCGCCGTTCTCGATGGCGAGGTCGACCCCGGCGAAGGGCAGCCCGACCGACGCGGTGGCCGCGACGGCCAGCTCGGCGAGGCGCGGCGGGAGGTCGGGCGGGGCGATGGGCAGGGCGGTGGCGCCCTGGCAGGTGTTGCAGGGGGTGTCGGGCTCGGGCTGGAGGTGCTCGCGGGCGTGGATGACCCGGCCGCCCAGGACGAAGACCCGGAACTGGTGGCGTGAGCCGTCGGCGGTGATGTTGCCCGCGTCCCGCGACAGCAGCCAGTCGGTGCCGCGGTCGGCGTAGAAGGCGGTGGCCCGCTCCACCCCGTCCTCGGTGGTGAGGTGGAAGGTGTCGCCGCCGCCGGTGCCCACGACGGGCCTGGCCCAGGTGTCCCGTCCCAGCTTGTCGAAGGCGGCGAGCGCCTCGGGCACGCCGGGCCGGGACAGCACGACGGTCTCCATGTGGGCGATGCCGTCACGCCGGAAGCGCTCCACGGTGAGGTCCTTCTCGGTGGCGGTCCGCCAGGCGGCGACGCCGGTGCCGAGGGTCACCACGTCGTGGTGTTCCAGGAGGCGCTGGAAGGCCACGAGTTCGTGGCGGCGGTGCGGGGGGATCTCGTAGAGCACGATGATGTCGGGCACGAGGTCGAGCTGCTCGTCGGGGACGTGCAGCCGTAAGCCGTCCCCGGCCGGGAGGCCGCGCCCGGTGCCGCCGGTCGCGAAGTGCCGGGAGTCGATGGGGACCGGGGCGGCACCGGTGAGGAGTTCCACCGCGCGGCTGAGGTACTCGGCGCAGCCCTCGGGCGAGGTGGGGTCGGTGATCAGGGCGATGCACGGGCGGGACACGGCGGCCTCCAGTGGTTCTCGACGCGCACGGGTGCCGCGCACACTCGGTCGCGCGGTCCGAGCGAACTCACGGGGTGGTCCCGGTCGCGCGGGCGGTCGTCGGCGGCCCTCGCTGCGGGGGCCGCGCGTGCCGAACACCCGGCGCGGACCGGGGCGCCACACTGTAGGCGCAGGGCGGAACCGCACAACAGGGCGCACACATGCCCGCCGCCTGCTCCGCTGTCTGCGCCGTCCGCCCCTGCGCGTGCGCCCTGCGGCCGCGCCAACCGCCGCTGCCGGGCACCGAGTCGGGGGTTCGCGCCGGTGGGGGTTCCCTCCGGCCTCACACGTCACGCGGCGCGCGGTCGAGCGGGTCGCCGAAGTCTTCCTTCCGGGCGACGCACAGCGCCCAGATGACGAACCCGGAGAACGCGATCATCAGGACCGACCACACCGGGGAGTACGGCAGCGAGAGGAAGTTGGCGATGACGATGAGCCCGGCGATCACCACGCCGCCGACCCGCGCCCACGTGGCCGCCTGGAACAGGCCGACGCTGATGACCACGGCGACCGCGCCGAGGACGAGGTGGATCCAGCCCCAACCGGTGAGGTCGAACCGGAAGACGTAGCTCGGCGTGGTGACGAAGACGTCGTCCTGGGCGATCGCCATGACGCCGCGGAAGACGGCCAGTATTCCGGCGAGCATCAGCAGGATGGCGCCGAAGACCATCAGGCCCGCGGCCCACTCGTGCCGCGCCGGGTGCGTGCCTGGCGTATGTGCGCCTGGCGTGTGTGTGGCAGCGGTCATGTTCTGCCTCGTCTTCCTGTCGTGCCGTCGTGTTGTCGTGTGCTGCTCACTGCCGGGGCTCAGTGCCGGTGCCGGTTCCGGCGGGCGGCCCGTAGTCGGCCAGGACGAGCTCCTTGGCGCGGCGGAACTCCTCGTCCGTGATGTCACCGCGGGCGCGGATCTCGGACAGCTTGGCGAGTTCGTCGGCGCTCGTGCCACGACCGCCGCCGCCCGCCGTCTCACGGATGTAGGAGTCGAAGGCCTGCTGCTGCGCCCGGGCGTGCTTGATCTCCCTGCCCCCCATGCCCTTGCCGCGGGCGATGAGGTAGATGAACACGCCGACGAACGGCAGCACGATGACGAGCACCAGCCAGCCGGTCTTGCCCCAGCCGCTGAGGCCGTCGTCGCGGAAGATGTCGCCGATGATGCGGAAGAGCAGGATGAACCACATGATCCACAGGAAGAACCAGAGCAGGGTCCAGAACATGCTCAGCAGCGGATAGTCGTAGGCGAGGTAGATCTGAGTGCTCATCCCTCATCTCCGTTCGGAGCCGGGCACGACGGGCGTCGCCCGCTGATCCAGAGTGCGCGCGGCGGCGCGGGGCGGCCTCACCCGGCGGGGGTGAGTCGGCGCGCGGGGCTCAGGGCGCCCGGGGCGCGCTCCTGCCCGGGCCGCCGGCCGCGGCGAGCACCGCGAGGACGACCAGGACCAGGAGGACCAGGCCGAGGACCAGCGCCACGGCGCCGACCGTGGGGTGGTTCCAGAGGACGAGGGCGAGGACACCGCCCGCGACGACGATGCCGGTGGTCCAGGAACGGTGGGTTTCCAGCCACTGCCCGGCCGCGCCGGTGCGCAGTCCCCGGTGCCGCAGCGCGTGGCCGGTCGCGGTGGTGCCGCGCGCCACCAGGTGGCGCACCCCACGGGCCGCGCGCCCCGGCCCGTACAGGTAGGCGGCGAGCGCCGTGATCACGGCGACGACGAGCAGGGTGCGCGTGCTGTCGCGCAGGAAGCGGACGATGGTGTCGTAAATCGCCTGGGCGGCGTCGGCCGGCAGCGTGGAGGCGGGCACGGCGTCGAGGTAGACGCGGCGCACGACGGCCAGCGCGACCAGCAGGACCACCATCATCACGGCCACGCCGACGGCCGTGACCAGCAGCATCACCCGGTGTGCCGGGGCCGTCCACACGGCCAGGGCGGCGAGCACGACGGTGAGCACGGGCAGCCACAGTCCGACAATGTCCAGCAGCCGCAGGCCGGCCTGCGCCTGGGGCAGTTTGTCGGCCTCGAACAGGGTGATCTGCCGGTCCGGGGCGGGGATGGCCGAGGCCCTCTCGAAGCCCGCGTCGACGAGCCGCTTCTTGATTTCGTCGGTCACGGTCCCGAGGTCCAGGACGACCTTGTCCTGCTCGGCGCGCACGGCCCCGGCCTGACTGCCGGTGAGGACGTTCTCCACCGCCGTGTGGGCGCGCCGGTTGGCGGCGACCCACGCCTGCTCGAAGACGTCGCTGGTGATCACGCGGTTCACGACCCGGTGCACGGCGTCGGTGACGGCGGCGCGCAGTGGTCCGGTCAGCGCCCCGGTGCGGTCCGTGACGGCGGGCGGTGCCCCGGCGTCCGAGAGCGCCTTGCCCAGCCACTGCGTCACGGCTTCGACGTTCACCTCGGCCACCACACGGTCGGTCAGCCGGTCGGTGACGGCCGACTGCACGGCCGGATCCGAGCCGAGCGGCGCCACGGTCTGCACATACCGGTCGGTGTCGGAGACCTCGCTGTCCACCCATGCCGCGACCACGGCCAGCGGGGCCAGCAGCAGGGCGAACAGGAGCAGGACCGACGCACCGGCGTAGCGCGTCCTGCGGTGGCGCACGCCGGCGGCACGCCGGAGCCGGCGGTACTCGGCCTGCTCCTCGGCGGTCAGCGTGACCCGGTTCTCCGCGTCGCCGCCGGAAGGTGAGGGTGCGGGGGGCTGGACCATGGGACCTCCTCCTCACGCCGCCGTCGGCGGGTCCGCGCGGTGGTCCGCGCCCGCCCTGCGCAGCGCGGCCCGCCAGGCGAAGGCCACGGCCAGCTCGACCAGTCCGAGCAGCACCAGCCAGAGCCCGAGCAGCCGGGTCAGGGCGACGGCGGACTCGGTCGGCAGGGCCAGCACGACGACGCCCGCGACGACACCGAGCGCCCCGGCGGCGAGGACGACGCCACGATGCGGCAGGGCCTTGGTGGCGAGGGCCAGGTAGGCGGTCAGCATGCCGGTCACGAGCCAGACGATCCCGACTATCAGCGACAGCGCGGCGGTCGTCTGCAGCGGGTTCCACAGGCACAGCACCCCGGCCAGCACGTACAGCACCGCGAGCAGCAGCCCGGGCAGCCGCTCGCCGCGCTCCTGGGCGAACACGGCGACGAACCGGAAAGCCCCGATCACCAGCAGATACAGTCCGATGACGACGGCCAGGACGTGCAGCGTCCCGTCCGGCCAGACCAGGACGATGATCCCCGGCACCAGCGTCGCCAGCGCCGAGCCCAGCAGCCACGTCCAGGAGCCGCCCAGTTGCTCCAGCAGTTCCGCGGGGCCGCTTCCCGGCGGGGCGGTATCCGTCCTGTCGGTCGATGGTCCCGGTGCCTGTGGCACCGGACCACGCGGATCGGCCATGGCTCCTCCTCGCGCGGTCCGGCCGGGGCGCTTCCGAACCGCCGACGGAACGGGGTGCGATGCCCATCTGTCGTGCCCACCGGGCCAGCGTCACGCCCGCCGCCGTCACTCGGATCACCCACGACGGGTGATCCGAGGGCGGCGCCGTGGCGGTGGAGTGGTTGCGGAACGCTGCACCGGTTCGCGGCGGAACGGAGCGAGGATGAGCAAGCCGTCGCGTCCCGATCGGCGGGTGACGGTCCTGGCGTTCGTGCGGGGGACCGTCATCGCGGCCGGTCTGGTGACCGCCTACTTCCTGCTGCCCATGGACGGCGTCGGCGGGGGGAGCGTGGCGTGGCTCGTGGGCGGCCTGCTGGCGGTCGTGGTGGTCTTCTCCTGGGAGGTCGGCACGATCATGCGCTCGCCGCATCCACGCCTGAAGGCCGTGGAGGCGCTGTCCGCCACCGTGCCGCTGTTCCTGCTGCTCTTCGCCAGCGCCTACTACCTGCTGGGCCGCACCTATCCGGCCGCCTTCAGCGAGCCGCTGACCAAGACGGACGCCCTGTACTTCGCCCTGACCACGTTCGCCACCGTGGGCTACGGCGACATCACCGCCCGCTCCCAGGCCGGCCGCGTGCTGACGATGCTGCAGATGGCGGGCGGGCTGCTGCTGGTGGGCGTCGCCGCGCGGGTGCTGGCGGGCGCGGTGCAGGCCGGGCTCCAGCAGCGGCGCGACCGCGCGCCGGACAACGCGGGAGGAGAACGACCGTGACCGTACCGACCTCGTCGTCCGCTCCCCCGACCGTGGCCGAGCGGGCCGCGGCCGGCAGAAGGGCACGCACCCGCGCCTCGCGTTCGTGCCACGGCTGGTTCGAGGCGGATCGGCAACGCCCCGATCCGGTCGGTGTCCTGGAGCAGCAGTCCGCCACCCGGGTCCCGGAACTGGTGCCGGTCCGGTACGGCCGCATGCTCGAATCCCCGTTCCGCTTCTACCGCGGCGCGGCGGCGATCATGGCCATGGACCTCGGGCCGCTGCCGAACACCGGGCTGATCGTGCAGCTGTGCGGAGACGCCCACCTGCTGAACTTCCGGCTGCTCGCCTCGCCCGAGCGGCATCTGGTCTTCGACATCAACGACTTCGACGAGACCCTGGCCGGGCCGTTCGAATGGGATGTGAAACGCCTGGCGGCGAGCCTCGTGATCGCCGCGCGGGCCAACGGGTTCTCCGACCGTGAACAGAATCGCGCGGTGGCCGCCTGCGTCCGGGCGTACCGCAAGCGGATGCGTGCGTTCGCCGGCATGGGGACGCTGGACGTCTGGTATGCGCAGGACGACGTCGAGCATCTGCGCGCGCTGCTGGACGCGCCGCTGGGCAGGGAGGCCCGGCGGCGCACCGCCCGGGTCACGGCCAAGGCGCGTACGCGCACCCACCTCCAGGCCTTCGAGCAGCTCACCCGGGCCACGGCACAGGGCCGGCGCATCACACCGGACCCGCCGCTCATCACGCCCCTGCGCGACCTGGCGCCCGGCACGGGCGAGGCGGCCCAGGCCCATGAGCTGAGCGCGCTGCTGGACGCGTACGCCCGCAGTCTGTCCTCCGAGCGCCGGCACCTGCTGCGCCACTACCGGCTGGTGGACCTGGCCCGCAAGGTGGTGGGGGTCGGCAGTGTCGGCACCCGGTGCTGGATCGCGCTCCTGCTCGGCCGGGACGACGACGACCCCCTGGTGCTCCAGGCGAAGGAGGCCTCCGAGTCGGTGCTCGCCCCGTACACGGGCGGCCGGCCGTACGACAACCAGGGCCGACGGGTCGTGGCCGGGCAGCGCCTCATCCAGACGTCCAGCGACATCTTCCTCGGGTGGACGCACACGATCAGCCTCGACGGACAGGGCCGGGACTTCTACGTGCGCCAGCTGCGTGACTGGAAGGGGATCGCGCGTCCGGACACCATGGACCCGGCCCTGCTGGCGGTCTTCGGGGGGCTGTGCGGGGGCGCGCTCGCACGTGCCCACGCGCGTTCGGGGGATCCCGTCGCCATCGCCGCCTACCTGGGCGGCAGTGACCGCTTCGACCGCGCGCTCGCCGAGTTCGCCCGGTCCTACGCCGACCGCAACGAACGGGACTTCGAGGAGCTGCGGGCCGCCGCCCGGTCCGGCCGTGTCACGGCCGAGGACGCCTGAGCCTCATTCCGCCAGCCGGCGCATCTCCAGCACGGTCAGCCCCAGCGACTGGAAGCGGGTCAGCAGCCCGTACAGGTGCGCCTCGTCCAGGATCGGCCCGTAGAGGACCGTCTGGCCGGACATCACCACGTGCTCCAGTTCGGGGAAGGCTTCTGTCAGCGTCTGCGACACCTCGCCGTCGACGCGGAACTCATAGCGCATGGGCTGCTCTCCCGCGGGCGACTTCCACCGGGCCGGTTGCGGCCACCCTGTGATCGTCCACCCCCTGGGTCCCGTGCGGCCTCACCCCGTACAGGTGACCCGGCGAACCACCGGGATCAGTGAGTCACCACGAGCTTGAACGTGACGATCAGCATGCCGATCACCAGGTTCACCAGCGCGGCCCCGGCCACCAGGCGCGTGCTCGCACCGGTCCGGAGCGCCGCCGCCACCGACCAGCCCACCTGCCCGGCCACGGCGACACCGAGCGACAGCCACACGGCGCCCTGCTCGTCCAGGCCCAGCAGCGGGCTGACCGCCACCGCCGCGGCGGGTGGGACGGCGGCCTTGACGATCGGCCACTCGTCACGGCAGACGTGCCGGATCACCCGGCGGTCAAGGCGCTGCTGCGCCAGACGCGCCCCGAACAACTGGGCGTACACGTGGGCGATCCAGAACACCACGCCCGTGAGCAGCAGAAGCACCACGAGCTCCACCCTGGGGAACGAGCCGAGGGTGCCGGCGCCGACCACCACGGAGGCGGCGAGCATCGATCCGTAGACACCGCCCGTGTAGTCGGCGTGCGCCCGCCGCTCGGCCGCATTCCCGGCCCGGTCGGGGCTGTGATGGGTCCCGGACATCAAGGGCTCCGTTCCGGCTCCGGCCCCCCGGTCCGGGCGGAGGTGTCCAGCACCATCAGGAACTGTGCCGTACCGAGGACGATCAGCGCACGCCAGTGCTTCACGGGTTCATCGCAGCAGTCGGTGAGGACGGGCGCCTCACCCTCCACGGGCGAGGTGGAGCGGGGGAGGGCGCTCGGCCGGTCCTCGAGTTCACAGCAGCCGCAGTTCGCGGGCCCGGCGCACCGCGTCGCCGCGCCGGTTGACCCCGAGCTTGCGGTAGGCGCTCTTGAGGTGGGTCTTCACCGTGTTCACCGAGACCCGGAGGTCCGCGGCGATCTCCTCCGTCGACATCATCCGGGCCAGTCGTCGCAGCACGTCGCGCTCGCGAGCGCTCAGCTCCTCGACGACGAGCGCCGCGGGCACCTTTCGCGTGGAGGGCCCGGAGCGGGGGCCCGGGGTCAGCCAGCCACAGGTCAGCTCGCGCAGCGGGTCCGCGCTGAGCAGGGGGCGGATCCAGGGGCCGGCCTCCAGGAACGGCCTCCGCAGCTGCTCGCGCCGGGCGTCGAGGAGTGCACGGGCGACCAGGCGCCGGGCGGTGCCGGTGTCCCCCGCCTGGTGGGCGGTCTGGGCCCGCACCAGGGTCGCCCGCACGGTCACCGCCGGACCGGGCCGGTCGTCGCCCGGCAGGTTGTCCAGAAGCGACCGGGCCTCGTCGGGTCGGCCCGCCGCGAGATGTGCGCGTGCCCTCTCGACGACGCAGACCGTCCGGCGCCCCGAGGCGCGTTCCAGATCCCGCAGAGCCGACTCGGGGCGTCCCTCGGCCAGGTGGGCGGCGGAGGCGATCAGGGCGACCTGCTCCTCGGCCCAGGGCGAGGCCACGGCGGCGGGGACGGCGGCCTGCGCCGTCTCCCGTGCGGCCCGCGCGTCTCCCCTGGCCAGCAGCAGACGACCCCGGATGACGGCGTGGCCCGCCTCCGTCACCGGATCGCGAGATCCGCGGTCGGAGTCGCCGGCCTCCTTGAGGAGCGCCTCGGCTCTGCCCAGTTCGTCGCGGTCGACGGCCACGGCGGCCAGGACCAGCCGGCCGATGCCGGAGCCGGCCTCCTTGGGCAGGCCGTGGCGTTCCGCCTCGGCCGCCGCGGCCTGTGCCTTGCGCTCCGCCCGGCCGTGCCGGCCCGTGAGGTAGTCGATCAGCGCGAGATGGTTCGACGCTTCCAGGCGGGCCGGCGCCGTCAACGCTCCGCCCGGGCACCCGGCGACGGCGTTCAGGGCGGCGCGCGCGGCGTCGAACCGGCCGGCCCACAGCCTGGCGGAGCCGAGGTGCGTCAGCAGCAGCGCGGTGAACTCGGGATGCGCGTCCAGAAGCCGCGCGGGAACGTCCTGTCCGGCCGCTTCGGCCGCCCGCACCGCCCGTTCCGCTCTGGGCGGTGAGCCGGTCAGCCGCGCGGCCAGGACCTCCAGCAGGGCGCAGCTCAGCCGGGCCGCGCCCGCGTCCAGGTCGTCCCGGTCCAGGGCCTGTCCCGCCTGGTCCAGGTGGAGCAGACCGTGCCGGAGATCGCCGTGGGCCAGCTCGCGGGCCGCGCGGACGAGGTCCGCCGCCGGACCAGCCGCCTCCGGGCTCATCCGCCCGAACAGGTCGGTGAGATTCTGCGAGCGCAGGCCGGTGAAGAGCTGCCCGATCGCCAGGTCGTCCACCAGGGCCCGGGTGGTGAACTCCCAGTCGTCCGCGGCGGCGCCCTGGGCGAGCGCTTCCGGCAGGGCCCCCGCCCCCCCGGAGCCAGCGCGCCGCGCGGCGGCGCAGTTCCGGCTCCAGCCCCGGCGCCCGTTCCCGCAGATGAGCCCTGAGGATCTCCGCGAACAGAGGGTGCAGGCAGTACCAGGACCGGCCCAGTTGCTGGAGGAACGCGTTCTCGCGGTGCAGCGCCGCCAGCTGGGGTTCCGCGTCGGTCCGCAGCGTCAACGCGTTCACCAGGTCGGGGCAGAACCGGTCGAGGACCGCGGACCGCAGCAGCAGGTCCTGTGTCTCGGCGGGCTGCTGTTCCAGCACCTCGGCCAGCAAGAAGTCCGCCACCGTGCTGCGACCGGCCTCGAACTCCTTGAGATACGTCTCCGGATCCGGGCTCTGCCCGGCGGCCAGCGCGCACAGCCGCAGACCCGCGGCCCAGCCCTGGGTGCGCCCCACCAGCGCCCGCACCGCGCTCGGGGGCAGGGACAGCCCGTGCAGCGTCAGCAGTTCTGCGGCCTCCTCGGGGGTGAAGGCGAGATCCGCGTTCCGGATCTCCGCCATCCGGCCCGACGCGCGATAACGGTGCAGCGGCAGCAGTGGCTCGGCGCGGGTGACGAGGACCAGCCGGAGCCCGCGGCCGGCGTGGTCGAGGACGAAGCGCAACTGCTCCGCGACCTCGCGGGTGGTCACGCGGTCGTACTCGTCGAGGACGAGCACCACCGGGCCGTCCCGGTCGGCGAGTCCGGCGGCGAGGCGGGCCAGCAGCCCGCCGTCCACGCTCCTGGCCTCCGCCGGGCTGCCGACCTCTGAGGTCACCGGCATGCCGGCGCCGTGCAGCGCCTCCAGTACGTACGCCCAGAAGACGCCGGGAGCCCGGTCGGCGGCGTCGCAGGTCAGCCAGGCAACGGGGTGTCCGAGGCCGGCGGCCCAGTCGGCCACCAGGAGGGTCTTCCCTCCGCCCGCCGCCCCGTTGACCATGGTCAGCGGCGCCGACAAGGCCTGGTCGAGGCTCCTCGTCAGGCGCCCCCGGCGCAAGAACGTGGCGGGCCTCGCGGGCGGGGCCAGCCGGGTGCGCAGATACGGCACTCCCGCCGGATCGACGCGCCAGGACGCCGGCTCCTCGTCGTTGTCGTTCCTCACCGTCACGGCGCTCACCACCGTCGTTCGTCAGGTGGTCGGGGGCAGCGCTAGCCCCTTCATGATCCCAGCGTTCGCACGCACCCGCATGCCCAGCCGGGCCGGTGACCCGCGCGCCTGCGCCAGGCCGGGCCGCTCGTGCCGTTCAGCCCGGTGCGCTCATGGCGTCCAGCCGGGCGAGGTGGGCCGGCGGCAGGTCGAGCTCGGCCGCGGCGACGTTCTCCTCCAGGTGGTCGTCGTGCCGGTGCCGCCTGTGGTGCCGCCGCCGGACGTGCCACCCGTGGACGTCCCGGGCATCCGGGAGACGCCGGCCGGTATGAACCGCCGCGTCGTCACCCCGGAGGACGGCGTGCCGCTGAGCTTCGCACCGCGCACTCCCCTGGTCGTCGACATCCCGGTGGACCGGGTGCACCAGCGGTGGGCGGGCGTCTCAACCGCCCAGCACCTGCGGCGCGTTGTCCTTGAGGTGGGCGTTCGCCCAGCGCAGCTGGCGCAGGGTGTCGGGGTGACACTGCCGTACGAGGTCCAGCAGCCGGCCGTCGGCGCTCGCCTGGGCCGCCTGGGCGACCAGCTCCCAGTCGAGGGAGACCTCCGACGCCCGGACGTGGACCTCACGCAGGTCGCGCAGCAGGAGCAGGCCCGCGTCCGGCTTGCCGTCCTGGGCGTGCCGCCCGTGCGCGGGCTCCTGGTCCTGGACGAGGTCGACGCCGTAGCGTCCGCCGACGGCGGCCAGTTCGCGCAGATGGCGGCGGGACCAGGCGGCCAGGTCGAGGGCGAGGTGGTGGACGTCCTGGGCGGACCTGTGGTGCTCCGCCGTCCGCAGCAGGGTGCGCACCAGCTCCACCTCGGCGTCGTGCAGTTCGCGCAGTGCCAGGCCGATCCTCATCAGCGGTCTTCCGTCCCTTCCCGTTGTGCGTCCTCGCCGGCCACCGCCGCCGCGTGAAGGGGCAGGGGTGGCAGGCGTGGGGGCATTCGGCCCCCCGCACGCCGGCGATCCGCCCGTCCCGGACGGTATTGCCGGCGCGTCCCGGTGGAAGTGCGGCACCGGCGCCGGGCGCGGGCGGTGCCCGACGCCTTCGGCCGGGCGCGTGTCCACCCGCTCCGGGCGGTCACCGTCGCGCCCGTACGGGGTTCGGGCGCCCTGGGACGCGGCGATCCGGTCCAGCCGCCGCCCCATCGCGTTCCCTCGCCGTCCGGCCGGAGCCCTCGACACCATGTGCCGGGCCGGGTTCCCCTCGCGGCGATGCCGAACCCCTCGGCTCAACGCGCCGCGGCGCGCTGCTCCAGCCGCCGCAGCGCCAGCTCGCTCCAGCGCAGGTTCTCCCGCTCGAAGGACATGCCGCGCAGCAGTGTGAGATACGGCCCGATCCGCTCGGCCCGCGCGAAGTACTCGTCCTCCGTGCGCCCGTCCAGGAGCCGCTCCCGGGTCCGTTCGTAGCGGGCGAGCTTGGCGGCGGCCCACTCCCGGCGCTCGGTGATCGCCACGCGCACGGCGTCCAGGTCGCCGACGTCCGCGCACTGCACCTTGACCAGCAGCTCGTCCCGGATCGCGGTCGGGCGCGCGGGGGGCTCGGCGACGTACGCCCGGACGGCGGCGAGGCCGGCCTCGGTGAGGGAGAAGAGCCGCTTGTTGGGGCGCCGCTCCTGCTCCACCACCCGGGCGGCGACGAGACCCTCGCTCTCCATGCGTTCCAGCTCCCGGTAGAGCTGCTGAGGCGTGGCCATCCAGAAGTTGGCGACGGACGCGTCGAACCCCTTCGCGAGGTCGTACCCGGACGCCTCGCCCTCCAGAAGCGCGGCCATCACCGCGTTGCGCAATGCCATCTCGCCAAGCTAGCACCGCGTTGACTAGTCAAAGAGTTGACCACACGGACCCTGGACAAGCCGGTCGGCGCACCCGTAGCCTCGCAGCCACCTATTCAATTCGTTGACTATTCCGTCGGCTACCCGAGTGCCCGAGGTGAGCCCTATGCACCCCTTCCGTCAGGCGGTCGAACGCAAGGACATGGACGCCGTGGCGACCCTGCTGGCCGACGACGTCGTCTTCACCAGCCCTGTCGCCTTCAAGCCGTACATTGGCAAGGCCATCACCGCGGCTATCCTGCGCGCCGTCGCCGAGGTCTTCGAGGACTTCGCCTACGAGCGGGAGATCGGCGCCCCCGGCGCCCGCGACCACGCTCTCGTCTTCACCGCGACGGTCGGCGGGAAGCAGCTCCAGGGCTGTGACTTCCTGCGCGTGGACGAGGCCGGGAGGATCGAGGAACTCATGGTCATGGTCCGCCCGCTGTCGGCCGCCAACGCCCTGGCCGAGGCCATGGGCGCCCGCTTCGACGCCATCGCCCGGGAGGCGGCCGGGACCTGACGCGGAGTCCGGCCTCAGGGCTGGTACGGCTGCTGCTGCGGCTGCCCGTACGGCTGACCGCCCTGCCCGCCCGCCGCCTGCGCCTGCAACTGCTCCGCCTGCTCCTTGGTCACGCGCTGTTCCGCACCGCAGAACGTGCACTGGGTCGCGTACTTGGTCGAGAACGGGAACAGCGGCACGAAGAACAACGTGAACTTCGTGACGCGCTTCCTCAGGGTGTGCGCGGCGGGATTGCCGCACTGTCCGCACAGCAGCGTCAATATCGCGATTTGGTACAGGTATCCCTTGGTGCCGAAGATGATCATTCGGTCGTTCCTTCCCGGGGCGGCGACTGCCGGCGGCGAGCCGGCGAGCGGCGCGGAGCGCTCATGGGACCCAGCCTCGTACACACCGGCGCACTGGGCCAAATGGCGGTGCGGACGGCGGTCGCGAGTCCGGCGGCACGGTCCTGACCCTCGGGACACGGTGCGTGTTCATGGTGGACCGGGGAATGCGGTTCCGGTATCCGCAACCGTGACCAGGGAGTCTCATGATGATCGTCGGCGTGATAATCGCCTGCTTGGTGCTCGTCGTCCTCGCCTTCCTCCTTCCCCGTCTGTCCAGGCATCCGCAGAACGGCGCACAACGCACCCTCGGTTTCGGGTCGCGTGCCGGGTCGAAGGCGCCCGGCGTGCTGGGCCGGCTCTTCAGCAAGCCTTTCCGGTCCAGTTCCCGGGCACTCGGCCGGAGCGGTTCGGCGGGCCGCCGGGCGCGTGGCCGTATGCCGTTCTGACCCGAAGGCAGCCGAACACGGCGATGTCCCGGCCGGTGCTGTCAACCCGGCCAGATCGGGTACTCGCCGCACGTGCCGAGATCCGCACGGCAGGCCGGTGGCCTGTCGCACACGATCGCCAAGGAGGTCGGACATGAGCACGGTCAAGGAAGCAGTCGAGGTCGAGGTCCCCCTGCACACCGCCTACAACCAGTGGACGCAGTTCGAGGAGTTCCCCAACTTCATGGAGGGCGTCGAGGAGATCAGGCAGCTCGACGACACCCACAACCACTGGGTCACCAAGATCGGCGGAGTACGCCGGGAGTTCGACACCGAGATCGTCGACCAGCTCGCCGACGAGCGGATCACGTGGCGCACCACGTCGGGTGACACCCACCAGAAGGGCACCGTCCGGTTCCAGCGCGTGGACGACTCGCACACCCGCGTGGAACTGGTGATGGACATCGAGCCCACGGGCGCCGTGGAGAAGGCCGCGGACATGGCCGGGGTCATCGACCGGCGCGTGAAGGGCGACATGCGACGCTTCAAGGACTACATGGAGCACCGCGGTGGTGAGAGCGGAGCCTGGCGCGGGCGCGTCAAGCCCGGTCCCTCCTGACCCCACCCGGCCCGACCCCCGAGAGCGAGCCCGGCCCCTGTCGTGCGCGGGCACCCTCGGGGGTCTTCGCCTGTGCAACCTTCCTGCGGTCCCGGGTGTCATAGGAGATATCGGAAACATCCACACCTTGGGGGATGCAATGGCGCGAAAAGGGACTGTGAAGAGGACCACGAAGGGGACGGTGTGGGTGACGCTCGCACTGGTCGGCGCGACGTCGGCGGTGGCGGTCACCCCGGCCCAGGCCGCCCCGGCGGCCCGCGCGGCGGCGACGGCGTGCCCGACCGGCTGGGGCAGCACGGTCGAGTCCCGAGCGGCCGGCACGACGGAGTCGGTGACGAACGTCAGGACCGGCCGTCAGGCCTGCTACGACCGGATGGTCGTCGACGTCCCCGGCGCGGGCACCAGCGGGCTCGGCTACTGGGTCGGCTACGTCGACCGGCTCCACCAGGACGGATCGGGCACCGTCATACCGGTGGCCGGCGGAGCGATCCTCGAGGTACGGGTCACCGCACCCGCCTACGACCCCGAGACCGGCGCGCCGACGTACCCGGCCCGCGCGGGCCGCCCCCTGCCGGGCGTGGACCTCACCGGTTACCGCACCTTCCGGGACGCCCGGTTCGCCGGCAGCTTCGAGGGTGACACCCAGATCGGCCTCGGACTGCGGGCGCGGCTGCCCTTCCGGGTGCTGGTGCTGAGCGACCGCGTCGTGGTGGACGTGGCGCACAACTGGACCGGGACACGCTGAGACCGGCGGCTCGCCGCCACAGGTCCCTCAGCCCGGATGAAGCTCGCCCGACTCCATGACCCGGGCGAGCTTCGCCAGTGCCGTGCGCGTGCCGTCTGGGCACGCTCCGGGAGACCGGGCCAGGCGCGATCATGCCGGGCCAGTACCTCCCGATCGAGGTCGGAGGTGGCGCCCAGGGCCCGGGTGTGGACCGGCCCACGTACGCCTGGCTCGCCGGCCTCCTGACGGACCCTGACGCGCTGGTGACGCTGCCGAGGGACCAGGTGACCCCGGCGGACGACGAGAGCGTCGACCACGCCTCTTCGACGCGATCGGCGACCTGCTCCGCGAGACGGTCGTCCCGCCGCCCACCGCGGCCGCCCCGCACCGCGGGGCCGCCACCCTTCCCGGCGTCACCGTCAGCGGCGACACCGTCGACGCGGCCGGCCGTCCTGGCATCACCTTCGTCGAGGAGAGAGTGGTCCCGCCCTCCGCGACAAATGGACCTTCCACCGCACGAGCCTCGCCTTCTTCGGTGACCGCGCCTGTTTCACCGGTCACCGCGGCGGGCCCGACGTCCTCTTGCACACCAGCGCGGTCCTTCAGAGCACGGGGACGGCCGGCGTCGGCCGGCGGGCGGCGGGCAGGAACCCCCTGCCGGCCTGACCACCCGACGGAGCGCGGCCACGGCCCCGTCGCCGCTCCCCCGACCCCACCTCGCGGCCGACTACGCGTGTGTCATACTCGGCGGCATTCTGCATGGTCCAACTCGGGGGAAGTTCGTTGAGGTTGCGGTGTGCGCGCTCCGTCGCGGGGGCGTGGGTCAAGTGCCGGGGCTGTGCCGGATGAGCGGCATAGCCCTGGCCGCGCCGTATCTCGACACCGACGCCGACCAGTTGTCGTTCGCGCTCGGCCATCCCCCGTACCCCGCGCTCGCGGTGCGGGACCTGACGGTCGGGGGACTCGATGTGCAGCTCAGGCTGCTGGGGGCCTCGCACCAGGTCTTCGCGGGGCCGGTCGCGGAGACCGTGGCCTGTCTGCCCGGCGTCGAGGGGGGCCTGCCGGACACGGCGGAGCACGAGGCCGACGGCTGGAACTACCACTTCGGCGCCCGCGTTACGCGCTTTCCCGCGGGCGCGTTCGGCTCGCGGGTGGCGAGCATCCGCGACCGGACGGAGGCACATCCGCACGCGCTGTGCGGGATCTTCCCCGGCACCCCGGAAGCGGTCACCGCGCTGACCGTCGAGTGGCACGGCACTGGACCGACCTGGCGCACCTGGCACACGTATCCGCAGAGCCGCACGATCGTGGCGACGCACACCCGGCTGGAGGTCCGTTGAAGACCGCCCGACGCCTCGGCGTCCTGATCCTCGCCACCGCGGCGCTCGCCGCCTGTTCCGACGGCGGCTCCGGCGGCAACGCCGTGCCGTCGAGCTGGATCCGCAACGAGTACCGGGCAGGCGGCGGGGGGTACGTCGACAGGACCGACCCGGTGACCACCGTCGCGGGCGAGATAGACAAGCACACCTCGGCCCAGGACCGCACCACCAGCGGCTCCATGGTCTTCCTGCGCTACCGGGACGACATCGTCGCCGTCAGCCCCTACCGGGGCGGCAGCCGGATCGAGATGGACGACTACCGCAGCGGCTACCACCGCTGGCGGCCGCACCTGAGCTCGGTGTGGCCGGATCCCGACAGCGACTCGTTCCGTGGCGGAGGCCCCGGCTCCGGCAAGTGAGCCGCCGCACCGACCGCCACCACCGCACGCACCACAAGCCACCGCAGTACACCTATCCGCAGTCCTCGAAAGGCACCCCGTGGCAGAGATCTTCGAGTCCGCAGGCACTGCCCTGCTCTACGGTCTGGTCGGCTTCGTGGTGATGGCGGTCGGGTTCATCGCCCTCGACCTCGTCACCCCCGGCAAGCTGGTCCATGTGGTGTGGACGGAGCGCAACCGGGGAGCGGCGGTCCTCCTCGCCGGCCAGACGGTGGCGATCGGCCTCGTCATCGACCAGTCCATCCGGGCCAGCGAGTCCGAACAGGGCCTCGGGTACGGCCTCTTCAGCACCCTGCTGTACGGCCTGGCAGGCGTCGTCGTGATGACCCTGATCGCGTGCGTGGTCGGGCTGCTGACGCCGGGGCGCCTCGGCCACACCGTCCTGGACGACCAGGACGGGCGCCCGCATCCCGCCGCCTGGGTCCAGACGGCCATGTACATCGGTACGGCCTTCATGGTCGGCGCAGCGGTCTCCTGAATCCGGCACCGTGAGTACCACCGCCCTGGATCGCGCCGATCCGGCTGTCGCGCCCGCGCCCTCGGGGCACTCGCGGGCGGCGCGTTTCCTGCTCCTGCTCGCGGTGTTCGTCTGTGCCGCCTGCGGTCTGGTCTACGAACTGGCGCTGACCGCGCTGGGCAGTTACCTCATCGGCAACTCCGTGACGCAGACCTCCGTGGTCATCTCCGTCATGGTCTTCGCCATGGGGATCGGCTCCCTGGCCGCCAAGCCCCTGCAGCGGCGCGCGGTCGGGGCCTTCGCCCTGCTGGAGGGCGCGCTGGCGCTCGTCGGCGGCCTGTCCGTGCTCGTCCTGTACGTAACATTCGCCTGGCTGCGGATCTACATGCCGGCGATGGTGACCGTGTCGTTCGTCGTCGGCCTGCTCATCGGGGCGGAGATCCCGCTGCTGATGACACTGCTCCAGCGGATCAGACGGCAGGAGGCGGGCAGCGCGGTCGCCGACATGTTCGCCGCCGACTACGTGGGGGCGCTCGTCGGCGGACTGTGCTTCCCGCTGCTGCTCCTGCCCACCTTCGGGCAGCTCAGGGGAGCCCTGGTGGTGGGCGCGGTGAACGCCGTGGCCGGGGTCGTGGTGGTGCTGTGGATCTTCCGCCGGGAGACCCGGCGCGCCGTGCGCCTGGCGCTCCTGGCCGGGGCCGGCGCCGTGCTCGCCGTGCTCGGCACGGTCTACGTGCTGGCCGACGACATCGAGGTGACGGCACGTCAGCAGCTGTACCGGGACCCGATCATCCACGCCGAGACGACGCCGTACCAGGACATCGTCATCACCCGGTCCACCGCGTTCACGGGCCGTGCCGACACACGGCTGTTCCTCAACGGGGACCTGCAGTTCTCGTCCGTCGACGAGTACCGCTACCACGAGGCGCTCGTCCATCCGGCGCTGTCGGGGAGGCGCTCCTCGGTCCTGATCCTCGGCGGCGGCGACGGTCTCGCCCTGCGCGAGGTGCTGCGCTACAAGGACGTCGAGGAGGTCACTCTGGTCGACCTCGACCCGGCGATGACCCGGCTCGCCCGCACCTTCGGGCCGCTGTCCGACCTCAACGGCGGCGCGTTCGCCGACCACCGTGTCACCGTCGTCCACGCCGACGCCTTCAACTGGCTGCGCGACGCCGGCCGGCGCCATGACGCGGTGGTCATCGACTTCCCGGACCCGGACACCGCGGCGCTGGCCAAGCTCTACAGCGTAGAGTTCTACCACCTGCTACGGCACGCGCTGAAGCCCGACAGCCGGGTGGTGGTGCAGGGCGGGTCCCCGTTCTTCGCCCCCAAGTCGTACTGGTCCATCGCCACCACCGTCGAGAAGGCCGGGTACCGCACCACCGAGTACCAGGTCGACGTGCCCAGCTTCGGCAACTGGGGTTACGTCCTCGCCACCCCCGGCCCCGACGGGCCGGCACCGGCGCTGGAACTCGCCAGGGACACGCCACGGCTGCGGTTCCTGGACGACGCCGTGCTGCAGGCCGCCTCCGTCTTCCCGGTCGACCGCCGCCCCCAGGACGTCCGGGCGAGCACCCTGATGGATCCCGCGGTGCTGGAGTACACACGGCACGAGTGGCAGAACTACTGATCGGCCCGACGACCGCCCCCAGTGCCGGAACTCGGGGTCGGACGGCTGCCGCCGAGCGGTCCGCGTGGGCGCGGGTACTCGGCGTGCCGGGAGGTGGCGCATGGACGGCGGCGGTCAGGCTCCGGCGCGCCCGAGGGCCGGGCCCACACGGCGGGTACGGCTGCGCTTCGACGGCTGGATCGCGGGGCTCGGGACCTCGTCCGGCACCCGGGTGGTGCTCGGGCACTGGCCCGGGTCCCCGTTCGGGCCGTTCAGCGACGTGATGCTCGAACGTCCGGACGGGCCCCGAATCCTGCTGGCGCCCTCCCCGGAGATCGCGCGGTTCGTCGCCGCCACCTACACCTTCGACGACGTCCAGGTCGTCCCGGTCCGTGTGCAGGTCGCCGGGGCCGAGTGGAGCGTGACGGCGGCGGCGCTGCACCTGCGTTTCACCACCGGGCGGCGAGGTCCCCTGGGACACCTGCTCGGCGCCGTGCCCGCCTCCCTCGCGGCCCGTCCGGCCTGGGCCGCGGCCATGGCACCGCCCGCCCGGCTGCTGGGCCTGCGCACACGTGGCAGCGCCCGCGACGGCCGACGTGAGTGGTACGGCGCCCAGGACCTGCGCAGGATCACCACCGCCGCCGCCACCTACGAGGGCGATGACCTCGGCTCGCTCGCCCGGGTGGCACCCCCCGTACGTTTCGGGTTCGGCTCGACCCCCAGAAGGCCGTGCGTCGTACGCGTCACCACGACAGTGGCCATGCGCACGTGACCTTCGCTGTCACAGGGCCGATACTGCCGACAGAGGTGCTCCCGACCGTTTCAGCAGGAGGCACGGCCATGAAGATGCTCATCAACGTCCCCGAGACCGTCGTCGCGGACGCGCTGCGGGGTATGGCGGCGGCCCATCCGGAATTGACCGTCGATGTCGAGAACCGGGTGATCGTGCGGCGGGACGCGCCCGTCCAGGGGAAGGTCGGGCTCGTCTCCGGCGGCGGCTCCGGGCACGAGCCGCTGCACGGCGGATTCGTGGGCCCGGGCATGCTCTCGGCCGCCTGCCCCGGCGAGGTCTTCACGTCACCCGTGCCCGACCAGATGCTGCGGGCGGCAGCGGCCGTCGACAGCGGGGCCGGGGTGCTGTTCGTCGTGAAGAACTACACCGGTGACGTGCTCAACTTCGACATGGCCGCCGAACTCGCCGACGACGAGGGCATCCAGATCGCCAAGGTGCTGGTCAACGACGACGTGGCCGTCACCGACAGCCTCTACACCGCCGGGCGGCGGGGCACCGGCGCCACACTGTTCGTCGAGAAGATCGCCGGCGCCGCCGCCGACGAGGGGCAGCCGCTGGAGCGGGTCGAGTCGATCGCGCGGCAGGTCAACGACGGCTCGCGCAGCTTCGGCGTGGCGCTGAGCGCCGTCACCACGCCCGCCAAGGGCTCGCCCACCTTCGATCTGCCGCCGGGGGAGCTGGAGTTGGGCATCGGCATCCACGGCGAGCCCGGCCGGGAGCGGCGGGCGATGATGACCTCGCGCGAGATCGCCGACTTCGCGGTGCACGCCGTACTGGAGGACCTCGACCCCCGCGATCCGGTGCTGGTCCTGGTCAACGGCATGGGGGCGACGCCCCTGCTGGAGCTGTACGGCTTCAGCGCCGAGGTGCAGCGGGTGCTCGCCGGCCGCGGTGTCGCCGTCGCCCGCACCCTCGTCGGCAACTACGTGACCTCCCTCGACATGGCGGGCGCCTCCGTCACCCTGTGCCAGGTCGACGAGGAGCTGCTGCGCCTGTGGGACGCGCCGGTGAGCACGCCGGGGCTGCGCTGGGGCATGTGAGCCGGGACGATCAAGGTACCTACCACGCAAGGAGACCCAGTGCTCGACGCCGACTTCTTCCGCCGTTGGATGACGGCGACCGCCGCGTCCGTGGACCGCGAGGCGGAACGGCTCACGGCCCTCGACTCCCCCATCGGGGACGCCGACCACGGCAGCAATCTGCAGCGCGGGTTCACCGCCGTGGTGGCGGTACTGGAGAAGGAGGCCCCGGTCACGCCGGGCGCCGTCCTGATCCTGGCGGGACGGCAGCTGATCTCCACGGTCGGCGGGGCCTCCGGGCCGCTGTACGGCACGCTGCTGCGCCGCACGGGCAAGGCGCTCGGCGACGCCTCCGAGGTCGACCCGGCGCAGCTCGCCAAGGCCCTGCGCGAGGGCGTGGACGCCGTGATGACGCTCGGCGGGGCGGCGCCCGGCGACAAGACGATGATCGACGCGCTCGTGCCGGGCGTGGACGCGCTCGCCGACTCCTTCGGCGCCGCGCGGAGCGCCGCCGAGCAGGGCGCGCTGGCGACGACCCCGTTGCAGGCCCGCAAGGGCCGGGCCAGCTATCTGGGCGAGCGGAGCATCGGGCACCAGGACCCGGGCGCCACCTCGTCGGCGCTGCTGATCGCTGGACTCGCGGAGGCCGCCGGTGAGTGACGAGAAGCTGGTCGGGATCGTACTGGTCTCGCACAGCGCTGAGGTGGCCGCGTCCGTGGCCGAGCTGGCGAAGGGGCTAGCGGGCGGCGGGACGGCGGTGCCCGTCGCCCCGGCGGGCGGAACCGAGGGCGGCGGGCTCGGCACGAGCGCGGAGCTGATCGCGGCCGCGGCCGCGGCCGGGGACCGTGGGGCCGGGGTGGCCCTCCTCACCGACCTCGGCAGCGCCGTCCTGACCGTGAAGGCGCTGCTGGCCGAAGGCGACGAACTCCCCCCCGGGACGCGTCTGGTGGACTGCCCGTTCGTCGAGGGCGCCGTCGCGGCGGTCGTCACGGCTAGCACGGGAGCGGACCTGGACGCGGTGGCGGCGGCGGCCTCCGAGGCGTACAGCTACCGGAAGGTCTGAGTCCTCGGGACGCCTGTCGAGCGGCGACGGGGACACGGGCAGGTCGCCCCGGCCGTGCCCGGCCGCCCTACCCCCTCGGCTGGCCGCCGTCGACGAACCGCCGGGCCAGCCGCTGTCCTTCCGCCGCAGCGGCGGCCTGGTTCTCGATGGGCGAGATCCGCGAGCCCTTGAAGACGACGTACGTGACGCCGGAGTCCGTTCCCCCGCCGCGCGGGTCGGGCGAGATGCCGAGGGCCTTGGCGGCGGCGTACGACGCCTCGCCGATGACCTCGCGCGGCCCGGTGTCACCGACGACCGCGTACTGGACCCGGTCGCCATGGACGAGGGCCACCACGGATCCGTCGCGCACGCCGTGCTCGCGGTAGTCCCAGATCCGGCTCGGGACGGGCACGACGACGAAGGGCAGGCTTTCGGCGTTCAGATGGCGGCCGTCGGAGGCCTGGAAGGCCGTACCGGCGGAGAAGTACGGGTCGGTGCGGCGGTTGCAGTGGCGGCCGGGGCGCCCGTCGCAGTCGATGTCCATGTCGGCCGTCCAGAAGACGGCGTCGCGGGTGCCGCAGACGGGGACGGTCGCCGGGCTGCCGGCGTCGGTGCGGTAGCGGCCCCCGGACAGGGGAGTGCAGTCGCGCACCGCGGCCAGCAGCTCGTCCGCGCGGACGGGACTCTCCGCGGATCTCTCGTGCCGTGTGCGGGGTTCCTTGGGCGGGTGGGCGGTCGAGGAAGTCGCCGGGGCGAGCAGGGCGGCACTTGCCGCGGCCAGCGCGAGGGACTGGACACGCACGATAAGGGACTCTCTGCTGGGGGACACTGACGATCGCTCAGCACCATCGGATGCTGTTTCCGATCATGGGGCCACCCGAGGGGTCCGGACGGTGCACGCCACGCCCGTCCCACCCGGGAGCCGGGGGCCCGAGCCCGTGTCGGCTCCGGCCTCCCGGCCGCCCCGGCCGGTGCGGCATCGGCGACGACAGCGAATCCGCACCGGGAGCACGAACTCCCCTTCTCTCAGGTTGAGTTCGGCCGTGCTTGCTTCAGCATACGGAACGGTGCGGAGTGCTCGGTACGGACCGCCCTCTTGATGTGGCCGCGCCAGTGGCGTCATATTGGTCCGGACCATTGCCGCCGCGCCGTCCCTGGAGGCCGAGTCGTGCGACGCGTTCCCGTGCCCGTTGCCCTGGCCGTCGGCGCGCTGCTGTTCGTCCCGTCCTGCGGCTGGGGCGGCACGGGCGACGGCGACGAGGGGCGGCTGCCCGCCGCGCCGACGGGGGTCACCGCGGCGGCGGGCAGCGCGACCAGTGTCCACGTGATGTGGAACGCGGTGTCGTCGCGGGACGTCAGCGGCTACGAGGTGTACCGGGGCGCCACCATGGTCCAGGAGGTCCCGGGCTCCGAGCACATGGTCGACGTCACCCGGCTGGATCCGTCGACGACGTACGTCTTTACCGTGCGGGCACGGGACGCCGAGGGGCGGCTCGGGCCGCGCAGCCACGAGGTGCGGGCGCGGACCCCCGCCGCCGTCGCGGCCGACGCCTCGGCCCCCTCCCGGCCGGGCGGCCCGCGTGGGCGAGCCGCCGGAAGCCGGGCCGCGCAGCTGTCCTGGACCGCGTCACAGGACGACCGGGGCGTGGCGTCGTACGACGTCTACCAGGGCGCCGCGAAGATCCACAGCGTCGGCGGGGGACAGACCGCGACCGTGGTGACCGGGCTGCGGCCGGGGACCCGCTACACCTTCACCGTCCGGGCGCGGGACGCCGCGGACAACGTCTCCCCCTCGAGCGTCGCCGTCCGGCTCACCACCGCGCCGGGCACGGACGACGGGCGGGACACCGCGCCGGCCGACTTCCGCGCCACGATCCGGCGCGCCGACGGGGCCTACCACATCGACCTGTCGTGGGTGCCGCCCGAGGTGGACGGGGTGGTCACCGAGTACCAGGTCCAGCTCGACGGCCGTCCGGCCACCTCCCTGGTCTTCGGCGGGACCCCGCCCCGGGGCCGGGCGACGTACAGCTTCTACATCGGGCAGGAGGCCGGGGAGAGCCATCGGGTGAGGATCCGTCCCCGGCTGCCGGACGGCACCTGGGGCGGCTTTTCGGCGGAACGGACGGTGACGACCGGCGAGGGACGCTGAGGGCCCCACACGTCCCCCGGACGCCGGTATCTGTCACCTGAGCGGGTGCGGTCCCCATGCGGGCCGGGCCGGGGACACGTTGGCTGCGTCTGTGAGGCAGCACGGGCGTTCCCCGACCTAGGCGGCGCAAGGGATGTACCGCCAACCGTGCCGCCGGAGGGCAGTCCCATGCGTACTTCTCAGCCTCTCCTCGGGGCGGCCGTGGCAGCCGCCGCGCTGCCGCTGGCCCTGGTCGCCGGGCCGGCCGCAGCGAACACCGGGATCTCCGTGAGCACCAACGGCTCCACGGTCTCGGTGACGACCAGCGCGTGCACCCAGCTGAACGGCAGATGGGGCACCGCGTCCATCCTCAACAGCAACCAGGCGAACTTCGCCCAGGGCCGCCAGGTGGTGCTCTCCGGTTCGACCGCCCAGCAGGGCGCGGCCTGGACGAACGTCACCCCGGGCACTTACACGGTCATCGTCATGTGCTCCAACGGCAACACCGCCGGAACCCAGTCCGTCGTCGTCTCCGGCGGGTCCACGCCGACGCTGTCGGCGACGGCCAGGGCCACGGTCACGGCCTCGCCCACCCGCGGTGTGGTCGGTGGTGTCGGCGGCGCCACGCGGGACTACGGCGCGCTGACGCTGGTGGGCGGCGGGGCGCTGGTGGGTACGGCGGTGATCGCCACGGTCTGGTTCCTGCGCCGCCGCTCGAAGCCGTACCGCCTCTAGCCGCCGCCTAGCCGTCCTGCTCCGGGGGCAGCTCGGCGAACTCCGCCAGGGCGTGCTCCAGCCAACGCGCCCAAAAGGTCTCCAGATCGATGCCGGCCCGCAGCACCAGGTGCTGGAGCCGGTCCTGGGGGCTGTCCTTGCCGGGCGGGAAGTCCCGCCGCTCGATCTCCTCGTACTCCGCCAACTGGACCCGGTGCAGGTCGAGATGGCGGCGCAGATCGGCCTCCAGGCCGGCCGTGCCGACCACGGCCGCCGCGCGCAGCCGCAGCAGCAGCGTGTCGCGCAGCGGCCTCGGATCCTGGGTGGCGGCGGTCCAGCGGGCCAGTTCGGCGCGGCCCGCGGGCAGCACCTCGTAGCTCTTCTTCTGCCCGCGCGCCGGCTGCTCGGCGGGCAGGGCCCGGATCAGCCCGTCGGCCTCCAGTTTTCCCAGCTCGCGATAGATCTGCTGATGCGTCGCCGACCAGAAGTAGCCGATCGACTTGTCGAAGCGGCGGGTCAGCTCCAGCCCCGAGGACGGCCTTTCCAGCAGGGCGGTGAGGATCGCGTGCGGGAGTGACATGGGGGCCATCCTAGGGACGCCCCCGGCGCCTACAGCACGGCCGCCAGTTCGGTGCCCTGCTTGATGGCGCGCTTGGCGTCCAGCTCGGCCGCCACGTCGGCGCCGCCGATGAGGTGCGCGCTGCGCCCGGCGGCGACCAGCTCCTCGTACAGGTCCCGGCGCGGCTCCTGCCCGGTGCACAGGACGATGGTGTCGACCTCCAGGACCGTACTGGTGTCGCCGACGGTGACGTGCAGTCCCGCGTCGTCGATCCGGTCGTAGCGCACGCCGGGGACCATGGTGACGCCGCGGTGCTTCAGCTCGGTGCGGTGGATCCAGCCGGTGGTCTTGCCGAGGCCCGCGCCGACCTTGGTGGCCTTGCGCTGGAGCAGATGGACGGTGCGGGGCGGGTCGGGCCGCTCGGGGGCGGCGAGGCCGCCGGGGCCCTCGTAGCCCATGTCGACGCCCCACTGACGGAAGTACGTCGCCGGGTCCTCGTGCGCCTTGTCGCCGCCGTCGGTGAGGTACTCGGCGACGTCGAAGCCGATGCCGCCGGCGCCCAGGACGGCGACGCTGTCGCCGACGGGCACCTCGTCGCGCAGGACGTCGAGGTAGCCGACGACCTTCGGGTGGTCGACGCCGGGGATGTCCGGGGTGCGCGGGGTGACGCCGGTGGCGACCACGACCTCGTCGTAGCCGGCCACGTCGGCGGTCGCCACGCGGGTGTTCAGGCGTACGTCCACCCCGTGCGCGTCGAGCTGGTGACGGTAGTAGCGCAGCGTCTCGCCGAACTCCTGCTTGCCGGGGACCTTGCGGGCGACGTTGAGCTGCCCGCCGATCTCGCCCGCGGCGTCGAACAGCGTGACCTCGTGGCCGCGTTCGGCGGCGCTCACGGCACACGCGAGGCCCGCCGGGCCCGCGCCGACGACGGCGACGCGCTTGCGCAGCCGGGTCGGGGACAGGACCAGCTCGGTCTCGTGGCAGGCGCGCGGGTTGACCAGGCAGGAGGTGATCTGCCCGCTGAAGGTGTGGTCGAGGCAGGCCTGGTTGCAGCCGATGCAGGTGTTGATGGCCTCGGGACGGCCGGCCGCGGCCTTGGCGACGAAATCCGGGTCGGCCAGCATCGGGCGGGCCATGGACACCATGTCGGCGCAGCCGTCGGCCAGCAACTCCTCCGCCAGCTCCGGGGTGTTGATGCGGTTGGTGGTGACCAGCGGGACCGACACCTCGCCCATGAGCCGCCGGGTGACCCAGGTGTAGGCGCCGCGCGGCACGGAGGTGGCGATGGTCGGGATGCGGGCCTCGTGCCAGCCGATGCCGGTGTTGATGATCGTGGCCCCGGCGGCCTCGACGGCCTTGGCGAGGGTGACCACCTCGTCGAGGGTGGAGCCGCCGGGGACGAGGTCCAGCATCGACAGCCGGTAGATGACGATGAAGTCCTCACCGACCGCCTCGCGCACCCGCCGGACGATCTCGACCGGGAAGCGCATGCGGTTCTCGTACGCGCCGCCCCAGCGGTCCGTGCGGTGGTTGGTCTGCGCGGCGATGAACTCGTTGATCAGGTAGCCCTCGGACCCCATGATCTCCACGCCGTCGTAGCCGGCCTGCCGGGCGAGGCGGGCGGCGCGGGAGTAGTCGTCGATGGTCCGCTCGACCTCCGCGTCGGACAGCTCACGGGGCGGGAAGAGGCTGATCGGGGCCTGGAGAGGGCTCGGGGCGACCAGGTCCTTGTGGTACGCGTAGCGGCCGAAGTGCAGCAGCTGCATCGCGATCCGGCCGCCCTCGCGGTGCACCGCGTCGGTGATCCGCCGGTGCTCGGCGGCCTCCTGCTCGGTGGTGAGCTTGGCGCCGCCCTCGTACGGCCGGCCCTCGTCGTTGGGCGCGATGCCGCCGGTGACGATCAGGCCCACTCCCCCGCGGGCCCGGGCGGCGTAGAACTCCGCCATGCGCTCGAAGCCGCGCTCGGCCTCCTCCAGGCCGACGTGCATGGAGCCCATCAGGACGCGGTTGGGCAGGGTGGTGAAGCCCAGGTCGAGCGGGCTCAGCAGATGCGGGTAACGGCTCATGGCCCCTCCGTGCGCGGTGACGTCCCTCTGTTGTAGAGGACCGCGCACGGTTTATGCAACTAGTTGCACAACGGAGGGGCTGTCCGTCGCGCCACATCGGTCAGCGGTTCTCCAGCCGTACGTGCAGCTCCCGCTCCTGGTCGCCCGAGGCCGTGCTGAGGTCGTGGACCCTGAACAGGTCGTTCAAGGTGGTGCGGAAGCGGTCGATCGCCCAGTACCCGCCGTGCGCGTCGGCCTCGACGGAGGCGGAGAGCCGGGGGGTGGTGGGGTGCGCGCCCTCGTGCGGCGTGGCGACCTCGAAGGTGCCGAGCCACACCGTCGGCCGGACCTCGTGCCAGTCCTGCGGTATGTCCTCGGAGCACCGGTCCGAGTCGAAGTACGCGCACAGGCTGTCGAAGACGATCCGGGCGTCCTCCTTGCTGCATCCACTGATCTCCAGGGAGACCGATTCCGGGTGCAGTCGCTCACTGTCCATCGTGGTGACTCCTCTCGTGGCCGCGCTGCGGTACGGCAGGCGAGTTCCCACGCGGCGCCGTGCCGCACTCCCAGAAAACCACCACATTCCGGGATGTACAGCCCCGATGAGAACGGAGGGCGACCGGGCCGCCTCGGACGGGCCACGCCGATCCCACCCCATCGCCAGACACCCCCAGTCATGTTGAGGGATGGTGGAGTAGGGCGGTGGTGGCGTAAGAGAAATGTGAGGGCGGGCGGCAAGGGGAGTCGGCACGGGACGGCGTGCCGTGGCGGAAGGCGAAGGCGGTGCGTGCGATGGGACCGACCGGGCCACCGGTGTCCGACGGGGCCGAGCCGGGCAGTGCGCCGGGGCGGCCCAGCGGGCTGCTCGACGTGCTGGGCGTGGCCTCGGTGGTGCTCGACGCCCACGGCCGCATCGTCCTGTGGAGTCCCCAGGCCGAGGAACTGTTCGGCTACCCGGCACAGGAGGCGCTCGGCGCGTACGCCGCCCGGGTGATGGTGCACGAGGAGCACCTCGAGCTGGTCAAGAAGCTGTTCGCCGACGTCATCGCCACCGGCAGGGGCTGGGCCGGCGCCTTCCCGGTGCGGCGCAAGGACGGCAGCACGCGCCTGGTGGAGTTCCGCAACATGCGGCTGCTGGACGACCAGGGCGACGTCTACGCCCTCGGTCTCGCCGCCGACCAGTCGACCGTGCGCCGGCTGGAGCAGGACGTCGCGCTGTCCACGCGGATGATCGCGCAGTCACCGATCGGGCTGGCCGTCCTGGACACCGGGCTGCGCTACGTGTCCGTCAACGCTGCGCTGGAGCGGATCAACGGCGTCCCGGTCGAGGAGCACATCGGCCGGCAGGTCGGCGAGGTGCTGCCGATGCTGGACGTGGGTTCCCTGGACGCCGCGTTGCGGCACGTCCTGGAGACCGGGCGGCCGCTGGTCGACCATCCCGTCTCCGGCCGCACCCCGGCCGACCCGTACGAGGACCGCGCCTGGTCGGTCTCGCTCTACCGGCTGGAGGACGCCCTCGGCACGGTGCTGGGCGTGGCCAAGTCGGTCAGGGACGTCACGGCGGAGCGCCGGGCGGGCATCGAGGCGGAGTCCGCGCGGCGTCGGCTGGCGCTCATCGCGGACGCCTCGGCCAGGATCGGCACCACGCTGGAGCTGGACCGCACCGCCAACGAGCTGGCCGACGTCGCGGTGCCGGAGCTGGCGGACGTGGCCGCCGTGGATCTGCTGGACTCGGTGATCGGCGGCCGTCGCAGCAGCACCGACCCGTGCGAGCCGGCCGTGATCCGGGCGCTGGCCGTGCGGGCGGACAACGCGCCGGAGGCCATGCAGGCGGCCGACACCCCGGGACAGGTGGCCCGCTACGGTCCCGACCGCCTGGTCACCGAGTGTGTGCGCTCGGCGCGACCGGTGATGATCCCGCAGGTCAAGGACGTGGATCTGCCGCGCATCGCCCGCTCCCCGGAGGCCGCCGCCCTGCTGGCGCGCGCCGGCGTCCACTCCTATCTGGCCGTCCCGCTCATCGCGCGCGGGGAGGTGCTCGGCGCCCTCGACCTCAAACGCATCAACAATCCGCTGCCGTTCAGCGAGGACGACCTGCTGCTCGCCCGAGAACTGGCCGCCCGGGCGGCGGTGCAGATCGACAACGCCCGCTGGTACCAGAACGCCCGCGACACCGCCATCACCCTCCAGCGCAGCCTGCTGCCCACCCATCCGTCCGTGACCGGCGGCCTCGAAGTCGCCTCCCGTTATCAGCCGGCGGGCGCCGCCACCGAGGTCGGCGGCGACTGGTTCGACGTCATTCCCCTGGACGGCGGCAAGACCGCGCTGGTCGTGGGCGACGTGATGGGCAGCGGCATCACCGCCGCGGCGACCATGGGCCGGCTGCGCACCGCCACCAACACCCTTGCGGCGCTCGACCTCGATCCCGCGGTGCTCCTCGAACACCTCGACCGGATCACCTCGGACCTCGACCACTCCATCGCGACCTGCGTGTACGCCGTCCACGAGCCGCGTGACGGGCGCTGCCTGATCGCCAACGCGGGCCATCTGCCGCCCGTCCACGTCCGCCGCGACGGGGCGCGGGAACTGCTCGACCTGCCGACCGGCGCGCCCCTGGGCGTGGGCGGCGTCAAGTTCACCACCACGGTCTTCACGCTCGATCCCGGCGACGAACTCGTTCTGTACACCGACGGTCTGGTCGAGACCCGCACCCACTCCCTCGACGAACGCCTGGACACCCTGCTGGGCCTCCTCGACGACCCGGCCCGCCCCCTGGAGGAGGTCTGCGACCTCCTCGTCCGCACCTTGCACCACCCCGACAACCACGACGACGTGGCGGTCCTCATCGCACGCGCCCAGCCGAGGGGTTGACGCAGACAGGGACACGGCCCCGGGACCGGCGGCGACCCGCGGCCCCCTCTCCGGCAAAGCCGAAGTTGATGCCGCTCCGGCATCCGAGAAGACCCCCCACGCCACCCCAACACCCGCCGGAAGAAAGTTTGCGCGGCCGGACGCATGCCGGAGGCAGAGCGGAGGCGACCGCCGAAGGCAAAGCAGGTACGGCCGCCCGGCGCTGCCAGAGGCCGAACCGGCACGGCCAGCCGGGCGGCTGCCGGAGTCGGAGCCGGGGCGCCCGCCGGAGGCGAAACCCGGGCGGCCGGCCGGGCGCCCGCCGGAGGAAGAAGGCGGCTGCCGTGTTCCCTCGTCCGCGAAGCCCGAAGCCCGAAGCTCGCGCTGCGCCGCCGCCCCGGTGCACCGCACTGCCTCGCCGCACACCCCTCACCACGGCCGGCCCACGGCCGCGAAGCGGGTCGTGTGGTTCGTGGAGCCCGGCGACGCGACGCCTGGCTCGACCCGGCGGCAGCCGAACCTCTGTGACGCCGGGGATCAGTTGGTGCCGATCACCACATGGGCGTGCAGTTCCTCCGACGCCGTCAGCCGGGTCGTCAGGCCCGCGCGGGTGAAGACGGCCACCGCCTCGGGGGCCTGGCGTTCGCTCGTCTCCGTGAGGAGGCACCCGTCCGGCGCGAGCCAGTCGCGCGCCCCGGCGGCGACCCGGCGCAGCACGTCCAGTCCGTCGGCGCCGCCGTCGAGGGCGACCGCCGGTTCGTGGTCGCGTGCCTCGGCGGGCAGGAGACCGACCTCGGCGGTGGGGACATAGGGAACGTTCGCGGCGAGGATGTCCACGCGGCCCCGCAGCGGGCCGGGAAGCGCCTCGTACAGGTCGCCCTGGTGGACCCGGCCGCCGTGCGCGGCGAGGTTGCGCCGGGCACAGTCCACCGCGGCCGGGTCTATGTCGGCGGCGTGCAGTTCGACCCGGCCCAGGGCCGTGACCAGGGCGGCGCCCACCGCGCCCGAACCGCAGCACAGGTCGACGACGACCGAGGCGTCCGGGGCGGCGGCGAGGGCCTGTTCGACGAGGAACTCGGTGCGGCGGCGGGGCACGAAGACACCGGGTTCGACGCCGATCCGCAGTCCGCTGAACTCGGCCCAGCCGACGACGAGTTCGAGCGGCAGTCCATCGGTTCGGCGAGCCACCATGGCGGCGAGTTCGTCCGGGGTGCGGGCGGCGCCGAGGATCAACTCCGCCTCGTCCTCGGCGAAGACGCAGCCGGCGGCGCGCAGTGCGGCCACCACGGAGGCAGGGGAAAGGGAAAGCGGCAGAGGCATGCGGGCGAGGCCTTTCGGGAGCCGAAGGACGCTCTCGCGGTCTTCTACTGCCGGTGTTCCGCGCCGACATGAGAGGAGAGCGCCCGATCTGACACAGCGGTGATGGGGCTCACCTCCTCGGTCACGCACGGCTGGGACCGCCCTCAGCCGGAGGGCCACCCTACCCCACCGGCCGGACAGGCACCGTCCCGCCTCCGGACTCCCTCCCCGACCTATAGTTGTATCGCGCAACCAGAATCGGGAAGGGGTGCTGCGGCAGCGGAGACCGCCGTGGAGACCATCCAGCGGGAGATGACGGCCTTCGCCCGTCGCGCGCGGGCGTCCGCCGGGCGGATGCACCCCCAGCTGTCGCTGGTGTCGTACACGCTGCTGGGGCACCTGGAGGAGCGTGGCGGCTGCCGGGCCTCCGATCTCGCGGCGCACCATACCCTGGACAAGTCGGCCGTCAGCCGGCAGGTGGCCGCTCTGGAGCGGGCCGGGCCGATCGAGCGCCGCCAGGACCCGGAGGACCACCGCGTGCAGGTGCTGGACCTGACCGACGCGGGCCGGCGCATCCTCGCCCAGGTGACGGTGAGCCGCCGGGCGGCCGTCCAGGAGCGGCTTGCGGACTGGTCGGAGGAGGACCTGCGGCGGTTCGCCGGTTATCTGGAGCGGTACAACGCCCGGGCCGCCGGCTGCTGAGGGGGCGGGACCGCGTACCCCGTACGGTGGTACGCGTACGCACTGAGCAGGCTCTATCCGCGGGGCCGCCGCGCCGGCGGTCTGGAGGCACCACCCGCATGAACGTCACCCGAGGCTTCACCGGGCGCCCGCGCGTCGACAATCCGGGGCTGCCGCCCGGGCAGTACGACGCGGGCGACGACTGGCCCGTCCTGTCCGCCGAGGTCACCCCCGACCTCGCGCCCGCCGACTGGACCTTCCGCATCGACGGCCTGGTGGCGGAGCCCCGCACCTGGGACTGGGCACAGGCGCACGCGCTGCCCGCCTCGGCGTACGAGGGCGACATCCACTGCGTGACGGGCTGGTCGAAGTTCGGGGTCGGTTTCGCGGGCGTCTCGCTGGACGCCTTCCTGGAGCGGGTGCGCCCGCTGCCGGCCGCCACCCACGCCGTCGCCTACACGCACACCGGGTACACCGCGAACCTCCCGCTCGCCGACCTCACCGGCGGCCGGGCCTGGATCGCGTGGGAGTACGACGGCCGGCCGCTCGCGCCCGAGCACGGTGGCCCGGCGCGTTTGCTCGTGCCGCATCTGTACTTCTGGAAAAGCGCCAAGTGGATCGCCGGCATCCGTCTGCTCGGCCACGACGAGCCCGGCTTCTGGGAGCAGAACGGCTACCACGCGCGGGGCAACCCGTGGGAGGAGCAGCGGTACTCCGGTGACTGACACCTTCACTCCCGCGACGCGGTTCGCCGTGCCCGGCCGGATCGCCGTGGGCGAGGGCACGGCCGGCCGGTGGCAGACCGCCACGCTGACCGGGATCCGCCGTGAGACACCGCGCGCCGCCACCTTCCGGTTCGCGGTGCCCGCCTGGGCGGGGCATCTGCCCGGCCAGCACCTGATGCTCCGGCTGACCGCCGCGGACGGTTACGTCGCGCAGCGCCACTACTCGATCGCGTCGGCGCCGGACGACTCCGGACACATCGAGCTGACCCTGGACCACGTCGAGGGCGGGGAGGTCTCCGGCTGGTTCCACAACGAGGCCCGGCCCGGTGACCGCATCGAGGTGCGCGGCCCGCTGAGCGGCTTCTTCGCCTGGCCGGGCGACCGCGCCGCGCTGCTGATCGGCGCCGGGTCCGGGGTCGTACCGCTGATGTCGATGGTGCGGCACCACCGGGCGCGCGGCCTGTCCGTGGCGCTGCGGCTGCTGGTGTCCGCGCGCGGGCCCGGGGACCTGATCTACGCGCGGGAGTACGGGGCCGAGACGACGCCCGTCTTCACCCGTTCGGCCCCGCCGGGCGTACCGGTGGGCCGGATCGCCGCGGCACACGTGGCGCCGCTCCTGGACGCCGCGCCTCCCGGCGGGTGGGAGGCCTATGTGTGCGGGTCCAACGCCTTCGCCGAGCACGCGTCACGCCTGCTCGTCGCGGCCGGCCAGCCGGTGGACCGGATCCGGATCGAACGCTTCGGCTGAGGATTCCGCCTTCTCGCAGCCCCGTTCCCGTGCAGGAAGTCCGTGTGACGGGGTACGACATTCATGTGGGACTCGCACGCATACACGGGCCCGAGGGCGGCGGCCGCGCTCCCCGGCTCCGGTGAGGGCGAGGAGGCGGAGATGCGAACCCGGGTGCGCGGCTGGCGCTGGCGGCGCAATTCGCTGCGGCGCAGGTCGGACGTGGTCGAGGCGTGGACGGTGGTGGTCCTCGCCGTCCTGCTGTTCCTGGGCGCGCCGCTGGCCGGAGCGCTGACGGGCTGGTGGGCGCACGGCGAGGCACGGCGCACCGCGGTGGCCCAGTCGGAGGACCGGCGGCACGTCCGGGCGGAGGTCGTCGGCAGAACGCCCGACACGCTGCCCGCGGTGCAGGCCGGCCGGGAGTACACGTACCGCGCGACCGTGCGTTGGACCGAGCCCGGTGAAGGTTCCCGGACGGGCGCGGCCAGGGTCCCGGCGGGGACGCGGCCCGGGGAGACGGTCGACGTGTGGTTCGACGGGGCGGGCCGCAGCGTGCCACCGCCCACGAGCGGCACGACGGTCTGGCAGCACGCCCTGACCCTGGGCGTCTGCGCCACGGCCGGCTCGGCCGGGGTGGTGCTGCTCGGCAACGCGGCCGTACGACGGGCGGCGAACCGGCACCGGATGGCCGAATGGGAGCGTGCCTGGGCGCGCACGGAACCGGAGTGGACCCGCCGGCGGGCCTGATGCGCGGCCCCTGGCGGCAACCCGTCGGAACGTGTCGGTAATGCCCCTGTGGGGTCGTCGGCGGCGGTTCCAGCGTGTGAACGGTCCACGCGCGCGGACGCCGAAACGTCACCTCCCCAGGAACAGCGCGCGTACGGTGTGATCATCACGCCGTCCGCACCCAAGGTGGTCCTGCATGGCACTGTTCGACCTCCCCCTCGACGAGCTCCGTGAGTACCGCGGTTCCGCCGCCGAACCCGAGGACTTCGACGCCTTCTGGTCCAAGACCCTCCACGAGGCGCGCGAGCACGACCTGGACGCCCGGTTCGAGCCCGTCGAGTCGGGCCTGGCCACCGTGCAGGTGTTCGACGTGACCTTCGCCGGGTTCGGCGGCCACCCGGTGAAGGGCTGGCTGCTGCTGCCCGCCGCCGCGACGCGGCCGCTGCCGCTGGTGGTCGAGTTCGTCGGGTACGGGGGCGGGCGCGGCCTGCCGCACGAGCACCTGCTGTGGGCGTCCACGGGCCGCGCGCACTTCGTGATGGACACCCGCGGCCAGGGCAGCGCCTGGGGCGGCGGTGGCGGCACCCCGGACCCGGTCGGCGGCGCTCCGGCGTACCCAGGTTTCATGACCCGAGGCATCGACGCGCCCGAGAACTACTACTACCGCCGGGTGTTCACGGACGCGGTGCGCGCCGTCGAGGCGGCCCGCTCGCATCCGCTCACCGACCCGGCCAGGACCGTCGCGCTCGGTGCCAGCCAGGGCGGCGGCATCAGCATCGCCGTCGGCGGTCTGGTCCCGGACCTGGTGGCGGTCGCGCCGGACGTGCCGTTCCTGTGCGACTACCCGCGCGCCACGACCTTGACGGACCGTCACCCCTACCGCGAGATCGGCCTCTACCTCAAGACCCACCGCGGCCGCGCCGAGGACGCCCTGCGCACGCTGTCCTACTTCGACGGGGTGCACTTCGCCGCGCGCGGCCGGGCTCCCGCGCTGTTCTCCGCGGCGCTGGAGGACCAGACGTGCCCGCCGTCCACGGTGTTCGCGGCGTTCAACGCCTGGGCGCACGAGGACAAGGCGATCGAGGTGTACGACTTCAACGACCACGAGGGCGGCGGCCCGTTCCAGGCCGCCGCCAGGATGCGCTGGCTGCGGTCGTACGCCTGAGAGGCCCGGGGTGAGGACGATGGGGACGCAGGAGGCCGCGGAGCGGTTCGTCCGCGTGTGGGAGCGGGGCTGGGCCGAGCACGACGTGGACGCGCTGCTCGCGCTGTACGCCGAGGAGTGCGTCCACCGCTCCATGCCGTTCCGTGAGCCACACCGCGGGCGCGCCGAGCTGGGTGCGTATATGCGCTGGTCGTTCGCTCAGGAGCGGGTGACCGACGTGCGGTTCGCGCCGCCGGTCGTGGGCCAGGACGGGGTGGCGGTGGCGGAGTTCCGGGTGCTCGGCGAGGAGGGCGGGCGTCACGCCACTCTCGCCGGCTGTGTCTTCGTCGGGTTCCGCGCCGACGGGCTGGCGGTCGAGACCCGGGACTACTGGCACACCGCCGACGGCCTCCAGGAGCCGACGGGCCCGCTGTTCTTCACCTGACCTCGCCCCCTTGCCGGGCGGCCCTCCCTTCCGCGCCGTCCGACCAGTCGGTACGTTCGGGGAGCCCCGGTCCGCAGGGTCGTGGACCGGGCTTCCCACGGACGACGGAGGCTGCATGTCCGAGCGCGAGCCACAGATCCACGGCCACTGCGACGCCCGCTTCACGGCGGTGCGTTCGGCGTTCGAGGAAAACTTCCGGGAGCGGGAGGAACTGGGCGCGGCCGTCACCGTCGTCGCCGACGGCGTGACCGTGGTCGATCTGTGGGGCGGCTGGGCGGACCCGGCCCGCACGCGGCCCTGGGAGCGCGACACGCTGGTCAACGTGTGGTCGACCTCCAAGGGCCCGGTGGCGCTGTGCGCGCACATCCTCGCCGACCGGGGGCTGCTGGACCTGGACGCCCCGGTGGCCACCTACTGGCCGGAGTTCGCCGCGGCGGGCAAGGAGAAGGTGCTCGTACGTCATCTGCTCTCCCACCGCGCCGGCCTGTCCGGCCCACGCGAACCGCACTCGTTCGCCGAGCTCTGCGACTGGGAGCTGACCACCCGCCGGCTCGCCGCGATGGAGCCCTGGTGGGAGCCGGGGACGCGCTCGGGGTACCACGCGCTGACGTTCGGCCATCTGGTCGGGGAGGTCGTCCGGCGGGTCTCGGGGCTGCGGCCCGGCGCGTTCCTGGCGCGGGAGGTGACCGGGCCGCTGGGCATCGACTTCGGCATCGGACTGCCGGAGCGGGAGGCCGGGAGGGCGGCGGAGCTGACGCATCGCCGGGCCGCCCGGAGCACCGAACAGGCGGCGATCTTCAGCCAGTTGTCGCCCGCCGCGCTCGCCGCGCTGACCAACCCCGCGGTCGGCGCCGCCGAGGCCAACACGCCCGCGTGGCGGGCCGCCGAGATCCCGGCCGCGGGCGGCCACGGCACCGCGCGGGCGGTGGCCGCCCTGTACGGGATATTCGCGGGCCGGGGCACGCACGACGGTCGCCGCGTCCTGTCCCCCGAGGCGGCCGAGCGGGTGCGCGAGGGGCAGGGAAGCTGCCGCGACCTGGTGCTGGGCGCCGGGTTCGAGAAGGAGACCGAGATCGGCCTCGGCCTGTGGCTCAGCGGACCGAACGGCTCGTACGGGCCCAACCCGCGCGCCGTCGGGCACGACGGATTCGGCGGTTCCGCCGGGCTCGCGGACCCCGAGGCGGGCGTGTCGCTCGGTTATGTGATGAACCGCATGGGACCGCACGTCGCCGACGACCCCCGCAAGATGGCGCTGGTGAACGCCCTGTACGGCGCCCTCTGACCGGGCCGCGCACCCTCCCGCGGCCACTTCCCGCCCAGCCTGTTTCGGCCGAACCGCCGGGTCGGTCTTCCCTGGTGGTTTAGACCAATGCTAATTCTGGTGGCGCAATGAGCCCGCACGGCTACGGCACGTCACCAACAGGAGGGCGCGGCATGGCCCGCACCACCCCGCACGACCGCCCGCACACCGGCGAACAGCCCCTGTACTGGCGGGTCGCGACGGAGCTGCTCGGCGAACTACGCGACGGCACGATCCCGCCCGGCGAACGGCTGCCGGGCGAACGGCAGTTGGCCGAGCACTTCGGGGTCAGCAGAGAGACCGTACGGCAGGCGCTGGAGGTGCTGCGCCGGGACGGCCTGGTCGCCACCGACCGGCGCGGCAGCCACGCCACCCTGCCCGGCCCGCCGGTCGAGCACCCGACCTCACTGGCCTTCCCGATCGGCGTCCGGCGCGGCGCCGACGAACGCGCCGTCGACCGGGCGACCGTCACCTGGGAGACACCCCCACCCGCGCACGCGGCGGCGCTCCGGCTCGCCCCGCTCCGGGCGACCCTGATGCACCGTTACGAGTCCGCCTCCGCCGACGGCCGCGGCCTGCGCAGCGCCGTCACCTCCTTCTCGGACGTGGCCCTGGCCGAGGTGGAGGAACTGGGCCGCTACCGCGACCGCGCCGACGGCACCTCGGCGGCCCAGCTGCGCCGCGCCTACGACTGGATGCGGACCGCGGGGCTGACCCTGCACCACCGCGACGCCATCACCCGTCTCCCCGACAGCTCATCGGTCCGGGTGACCCGCCTGGTGCACGACCAGCACGAGCGGCCTCTGGAGTTCACCGAGCTCGTCGTGGACGCCCAACGGGACGCGCTGGTCTACGAGTTCACCCTGCCGGCAGCGGTCTGACCCCCGGCAGCCGTCCAGGGGACTCTCCGCCGGGCCCGAGCGGCTGTCCAAGGCGCCGGGCCACGACCATCCGCACCCGCGGACCTCCGTCCCGCCGCCGCCCGAAATCGGGCAGCGGGTGCAGGTCCACCCGGAACCCGGCGCCTTCCAGCTCCCGCAGCAGATGCCCGAACCGCACGGCCCGGTAGTACATGACGAACGGGGGCCGCCACACGGCGTTGCGAACCCGCATCACGAGGTCGAAGCCCAGCAGCATGCCGTTCACGAGGGAGACCGTCCGGGGCGGGCCCACGACCGGGAAGGCGAAGCACCCGCCCGGCCGCAGTACGGAATGGACCTGCGCGAACAGCCCCGGCAGGTCCCGCGGCAGGAAGTGCCCGAACGCCCCGAAGCTCACCGCGAGGTCGAAGCGAGGGCGGAACGGCAGCGCCCGGGCGTCCGCCCGCACCCAGGACACCCGGGGCACGCCGGACGGGACCCGCTCCCGCGCGACCGCCAGCATGCCCGCACTGAAGTCGACCCCCGTGACACTCCGCTCGCACACGTCCCGCAGCGCGTCGGCGCCCGCCCCGGTCCCGCAGCACACGTCGAGCCCGTCTTCGAACGGCCCGATCCGCCGCAGCGCCGCGGCGACGGCGTCCAGCACCGAGTCCGGCGTCCGGAAGGGCGTGTGGTCGAACTTGGGCGCGAGCAGGTCGTAGCCGCGCTCGACCGACGACAGCGCCTGGACGGCGAGTTCACGCAGGCTGGGGCCTTGGGGGCTGAACATCGGCCTCAGCTTAGCCCCGCCCGGCCGGCAACGGTGGGCATCGGCGGGACAGACCGCTCGGGGCCGGAGCCACCCCGATCCACTGTGGCGTGCGTCACAGCACCGCACCCTGCCGGATGGTAGACTGCGGGCAGCACTTGTGTACGCCCTCTTGTGGCGCCGGTGCCATTCCTTCCTCTCAGCCCGCGCAACACCGCCGTTCCCGGCCGGTGCAGCGGCTTTCCGTCACTCCACCCTCGCGGACCTCCAGGCCCGCGGCTGAGGTGCTGTTCCCGCCGCCCGGAGGCCTCTCCACACGCCTCGTCCGCGGCCCCCTCCTTCCCTTCGCTCATGCCCGCCTGCGACGCAGGCCTCCGAGTCCGTGAGAGGACCGACCCCCATGACCACCACACTCGAACACCCTCCCCGCCAGCGACAGGCCCCGGCCGCCCAGGCCGTCACCGGCGTTCTCGACATCGACGCGGGCGGCAAGGGGCACCTGCGCGGGCACGACTGCCTGCCCACGCCGGCCGATCCACAGCTCCCCGCCGCCCTGATCCGCAGGTACGGGCTGCGCAAGGGCGACTTCGTCGAAGCCGTACGCGGCTCCCAGCGCGCCGTGGCCGAGGTCGAGCGCGTGGGCGGCGAGGCACCCGGACAACTCCGGGACCGCCGCCACTTCCACGACCTCACACCTCTGCACCCCCGCGAGCGGCTCCGCCTCGAACACCCGGCGGCCGGCCTCACCGGACGCGTCGCCGACCTGCTCTCCCCCGTCGGCAAGGGGCAGCGCGGGCTGATCGTGGCCCCACCCAAGACCGGCAAGACCGTACTGCTCCAGCAGGTCGCCGCCGCCGTCGCCGGCAACCACCCCGAGTGCCGGCTGATGGTCGTGCTCCTCGACGAGCGCCCCGAGGAGGTCACCGACATGCGGCGCTCGGTGCGCGGCGAGGTGTACGCCTCGACCTTCGACCGGACACCCAAGCAGCACATCGCGCTCGCCGAGCTGGTGATCGAACGGGCCAAGCGGCTCGTCGAGGCCGGTGAGGACGTCGTGATCCTGCTCGACTCGCTGACCCGGCTGTGCCGGGCGCACAACAACGCGGCGGCCTCCGGCGGCCGTACCCTCTCCGGCGGTGTGGACGCCGCCGCGCTGCAGGGGCCCAAGCGGCTCTTCGGTGCCGCGCGGCTGGCCGAGGAGGGCGGTTCCCTGACCATCCTGGCCACCGCCCTGGTCGAGACCGGCTCCCGGGCCGACGACTTCTTCTTCGAGGAGCTCAAGGGCACCGGCAACATGGAACTCCGGCTGAGCCGCGAACTCGCCTCGCGCCGCGTCTTCCCCGCCGTCGACATCACCGGCTCCGGCACCCGCCGCGAGGAACTGCTGCTGCCCCCGGCCGAGTTGGCCGCCGCGCACGGCCTGCGGAGGGCGCTGCGGAGCCGTGACGGCGAGGCCGGTCCGGAGACGCTGCTGGAGCGGATGCGACAGACCCCGGACAACGCGGCCTTCCTGCGCCGGATCCAGCCGACGCTGCCGGCCGGCTAGGCGACCGCCGCCTCCCGGGCGACGCGCCACGCCGGGCCCACGTGCGGCATCCGGGTGCACGCCGGCACCGCTCGGCCCGGCCAGCACCGATCGAGGCCGGTCCGTTCCTAGGTTGATCATATGACGATGGGATTCTCTTCTCGGGTGGCCGTGTCGACCTGCGGTCTCTGCCTGGCCGGCGCCCTGACCTTCGCGCCTGTCGCCGCCGCCGCCCCGGCCGGGGCCGACCCCGGAGCGCCGGGCGCGCCGCGCGGCACGGCACCGGTTCCGGCCGTGCTGTACCGCCCCGGCACACAGGTGCGGCCACGCTCCGGCGCGCCGGAGGTCCCGGACGTCTCCGCCCTGTCGTGGCTGGTGGCCGACGCCCGCACCGGCGAGGTGCTCGCCGCGCGGAACGCGCACCGCAAGCTGCCGCCCGCCAGCACCCTCAAGACCCTGTTCGCCCTCACCGTGCTGCCCGTGCTGCCCGGCGGCATCCAGCACCGGGTCACCTACGGCGAGCTGGCGGAGGTCGGCGAGGGCAGCAGCCTCGTCGGCGTCAGCGAGGGGCACTCGTACCGCATCTCGGACCTGTGGCGCGGGGTGTTCCTCAGCTCGGGCAACGACGCCGTGCACGTGCTGGCCGGACTCAACGGCGGCTGGGACGTCACCTCACGGCAGATGGAGGCCAAGGCCCGGGCCCTCGGCGCCCGCGACACCCGGGTCCTGTCGCCCGACGGATACGACGCGGACGGTCAGGTGTCCTCGGCGTACGACCTGGCCGTCTTCGGCCGGGAGGGACTGCGCAACGCTGAGTTCGCCCGGTACTGCGGCACCCTCGAGGCCAAGTTCCCCGGAGAGGACGGCTGGCCGTACGACATCCGCAACACCAACCGGCTGCTGACCGGCGACGACGGCGTGCGCCGCTACCCGGGCCTGATCGGCATCAAGAACGGCTACACCAGCGGGGCCGGGAACACCCTCGTGGCCGCGGCCCGGCGCGGCGGACGCACCCTCGTCGTGACGGTGATGAACCCTCAGTCAGGCGTCCCCTTCGACGTCTACGAGGAAGCCCGGTCGCTGCTCGACTGGGGCTTCGGCGCCGCCGGCCGGGTGGACCCGGTCGGCTCGCTGGACGCCCTGCGCAGCAAGCCACGACCCGGTCCCGAGGCCGCGCCCGCCCCGGTGGCCGCCGGGGTCACGCCGGATCCCGCCCCCGGCTGGCCCGAGACGGCGGCCATCGCGGCAGCCGCCTGTCTGGGCGCGGCGGCGGCCGCACTGGTCCTGCGGCTGAAGGTCTTCCAGATCGAGGACTGACCGACCGGCATCCCCAGCAGCAGCCCGAGGGTGATCCAGGCGTAGGTGTTGCTGCCGAGGAACCCGTCGATCCCGGACGCGTCGTCGAACCACAGCCACACCACGCTGGTGCACATCACCGCGTACAACACGGCCGCCACCCGTGGCTGCCCGGCGCGGACCAGCAGCACGAACGCCGGCAGCAGCCACACGAGGTGGTGCACCCAGGTGATCGGGCTGACCAGACACGCCGTCAGGCCGGTGAGAGCGAAGGCTGCGTACCAGTCGCCCGCCGCAACCGCCCTACGGGAGCGCCACACCCACACGCCGAGCACCAGCAGCACCGTGACCGCCCAGACCGCGCGGCTCTCGACGTCCAGCCGGGCCAGGATGCCCTGCAGGGACTGGTTGGAGACGTAGTCCAGCCGGCCCACCCGGGTGGTGTCCCACATGGCGTCCGTCCAGTAGAAGCGCGACCCCTCGGGTGTCACCAGGGCCGCGAGCCCCGTCGCGCCGGCGGCCACGCCCGTGGCGCCGGCGGCGGCGCGCCGGCGTCCGGCGAGCAGCAGCAGGCCGATGAAGAGGGCGGGCGTGAGCTTGATGGCCGCCGCGAGGCCGATGCCGATACCGGCCCAGCGGCCCCGACCGGTGGAGAGCAGCCAGGCGTCGACCAGGACCAGGGCCAGCAGCAGGACGTTGACCTGCCCGAAGCTGAACGTGTCGCGCAGCGGTTCGTACAGCGCGAGGGCGCAGGCGGCCAGGGCGCAGCCGTACCAGCCGTGGCGGCGCCAGGCGCGGCCGGTCAGCACCCGCATGGACACGGCCAGCGCCGCCAGGTTGAGCAACAGCGCGATGACGATCGCGGTCCGCAGTCCGACCAGGGCCATCGGCAGCATCGCGACGGCGGCGAACGGCGGGTAGGTGAAGCCGTACACCGTGTCCGGCACCCGGTAGTCGTAGAGCCGGCCGCCGTCGTGGATCCAGTGGTGGATGGCGCCGTGGTAGACGCGTAGGTCGAACCAGTCGCGCAGGAGCGGCACGGTCGCGGTGAAGACGGTCAGGGCGGCGGCGAGGACCAGTACGAGCAGCAGCCGTCCGCGGTCGGTGCGGGGAGTTCTCATGCGGTACGCCCCACGACCGGGGCCTGCACGGCCTGGTGGGCCTGCCACAGCACGACCACGGCGAGTACGCCGCCGGAGACGGCGAGCATCAGCTGCCCCAGGTCGGCCGGGCCGCCGCTGGGGAGGACGAACAGCGCGAGCACACAGGTGACCGCCGCGACCCGGTGCCGTACCGAGGCGTTGGGCGCCGCGGCGGCGATGAGGAACAACCCCCACAGCGCGTACCAGGGCCGGATCGCCGGGCCGAAGGCGGCCACCGCCGCCAGGCTGAGGCCGAGGGCGTACACCGGACGCGGGCGCAGCCGCACCCATATGACGAGCAGCACGGCCGCCGTGACCAGCAGGCCGATCGTGTGCCAGACGGGCACGGCGAGCGGTGCGAGGTCGCTGCCGAGCCGCTCCAGCAGGGCGCCGGTCGCGCGGCCGAGCAGGCTGGTCAGGGCCCAGTTGTGCGGTGACACGGGGGTGTTCAGAGCGGCGATCCACCCGTATCCCGTACCGGCGACGGCGGTCGCGGCGACCGTCGTCGCGGCCGACGCGGCGGCGGTCGTCACCACGGCCCGCCCGGCGCTGCGGCCCGCGCGCATCTGGAGGACGACGATCGCGGCGAGCCCGAGCGCGGCGGGCGCCTTGACGAGCGCGGCGAGGGTGATGAGGACGGCGCCCAGGACCGGCCGGCGGCCCTGCGCCGCGACCAGGCCCATGCCGAGCAGGCCGAGCATCATGGCGTCGTTGTGCGCGCCGGCCACCAGGTGCAGCAGGACCAGCGGGTTGAGGGCGCCGAGCCACAGCGCGGCGGCCGGGTCGGCGCCGCTGTGCCGGGCGAGGCGGGGCAGCGCGGCGGCCATCAGGGCCACGCCCAGCAGCGCCAGCAGCCGCATGCCCATGAGGCCGGCGGGGATCTCACCGCGGGTCAGGCCGGACAGCGCGGAGGCGGCGGCGAGGAACACCGGGCCGTAGGGGGCGGCGGTGTGCTGCCACACCGGGGACACCTCGTCGGCCAGCGGGCCGCCGAGCTGGGAGGGGCCGTGCGTGTACACGTCGATCTGCGCGTCGACCATGGCGCCCTGGGCGAGGTAGCTGTAGACGTCCCGGCTGAACAGCGGTGGCGCCAGCAGCAGCGGGGCCGCCCAGAGGGCGAGGACGAGCAGCAGGGAGCGGGGCGTGGGTGGTTCGGGGCCGCGCAGCAGCCTGCCGAGCAGGGCCCAGGCCGCTATCAGCAGGACGACGCCGAAGTAGACGCCGACCAGGCCGAGGGCGGCGCCGGCCGAGGAGGGCGACAGCAGTTCGCGGACCGGGAGGGCTCCGGCCGTCTCACCGCCCAGCGCGAGGAAGGCGGCACCGGCCAGACCGAGCATCTGGCAGCGGCGGAGATCGACGGAGGAAGCCATGGCCAACACTCGGTCAGCGTGTCAACGCCGGGTGGCCGGAAAACGACGCGCCGCCCTCGGGGGGTCAACCTGCGCGTGACCTCCGTGTGATCAGAAGACCGACAGTTAGGTGAGCGTCGTGAGCCCCGGGCTCCACACGCACAACGTGCAGCGGCCCGGCACCACGGCCCTTCTCCAGCATCATGCCGGGCAAGGTCGACCCGGCGATCCCCGAGGTCGTCAACCAGGTCTGCACCAACGGCAGGCGGCCGGGGGCGGCCCCGGGCTGCCGACTGTCAGGCGGAAGCCGAAAGCACCAGTGGGTCCAGCGCCGGCACCGCACGCACCGCCCCCACCGGCTTCCCGCCGCCCAGCAACGGCTCGCCCGCGAACTCGGTGAGCAGGCCCGGGTCCACCCCGGCGCGAGTCCGAGCGCACGGCCATCAGCCAGTCCCTCCAGCGCAGCCTCCTGCCGCCCGAACTTCCCGTGATCGACGGCGTCGAGGTCGAGGTCATCTACCG